>DASQJI010000018.1:0-15445 GCA_035631175.1 Parafilimonas sp. | reverse complement strand
TCATCAAAAAGCAGCCATGTGTTTTTGCTTTCAACAATATCAAAAATTTTTCTCAATGTCGCTTCATCGATCATTACGCCAGTGGGATTGTGCGGATAGGTGAGGCTGACAAGTTTCGTTTGTTCAGTGATAAGGTTTTGTAATTCGTCAAGATCCAGTTGATAGCGATTCTCGAAACGCAGATTCAGGTAGCTGACAGTTGCGCCGAGCGCACGCGGCGTTTCAATATTCGTAGCGTAATTCGGTTTGGCGACTACAACATGGTCGTTTTTATCTAATAATGACGTTGCAACAATGAAAAGAGCGGCTGCAGCACCCGGCGTTATCAAAACATCATCACGACTGAAATTGGCTTCTGCAGCAATCAGTTTCCGCAACTCGGTTTTGCCTCTATGATCACCATAGAACAACACCAGGTTATCTACTGAGATGCCGAGGTCGCTTAATTTCTGATCAGTAAATGAACTTTCCGATAAGTTACATTCGATATTCTCATACCCGTATCCTTCCGGTGCTTCGATCTCTATGGGCATTCGCCTGTATTGCATACGATTTTATTTTAAAAGTTAGTGCATAACAATTGACCGCTCTCTTTTCGATAAAGTTGAAGGCAGTCACTAAAGAGCCTGATGGAATGCATACGAGAAAGGAAACGCTGGGAAAATTAAATCGCCATACCGCGGAAGTTCAATGATAAGTAAGGAATCAGATAAAGTCACTTTTTGTGTCCCGTCCAGTCTTTGTGGCTCAAGGCAAGCTCTATCTTTTTTCTGCAACGGTCTATGTCGTTTCGGTATTCTTTTATTTTTTCGTCGTTGAGCGAAACAAGGATCGCCTTTTCAAAAAAAGTGATCGCAGCATCAAACTGCATATTCAATTCTTCGGCAATGGCGTAACGGTAATAAACCCAGGATTTTTCTATCGTGGGAACGTTCAAGCAACGGGATAAATGTCTTTTCAATTCATCATACCGCTCCATGTCGGTGAACAGTACGGCGTAATGAAAATATGGATGCGGGTAAGAGGGATCGCTTTTTATGGCAGCCCTAAAGTGCATTTCTGCCTTGTGATAATCGTCAAATTGCGTTTTGTATAACCAACCCAGTGAGTTATGTGTTGGCGCGTGATTGGGTTCGTCATACAAAATCGTTTCAAATTTTCGCAAAGCATCTACATGCGCATTCCTTTTAATATCCGCCTCGGCTTCTAAAAATAATTCTTCTATATTCATAGCGTTTATTTTTACCAGCCCAGCAACCACGCAAATACCAGTGGAGCAACGATGGTTGCGTCGCTTTCTATGATGAATTTAGGCGTGTGAATGTCCAGCTTTCCCCATGTTATTTTCTCATTCGGAAATGCACCAGAGTATGATCCGTATGACGTAGTTGAATCACTAATTTGACAGAAATAACTCCAGAACGGAATTTCGTGCATCTCCAAATCCTGGTACATCATCGGCACAACGCAGATCGGAAAGTCGCCGGCGATTCCCCCGCCTATCTGGAAAAATCCAATTCCTTTGCCGCTGCAATTATTCTTATAGTAATCAGAGAGCCACACCATGTATTCAATTCCGCTCTTCATGGTGCTTGCCCTGATCTCATTTTTTATCACATAGCTTGCAAAAATGTTGCCCATTGTGCTATCTTCCCATCCCCCGACGACAATTGGGAGATTTTTTTGAGCCGCTGCAACCATCCAACTGTCTTTTTCATCGATCTCATAACCAGGTTTCATCACTTCACTTAACAAGAGCTTGTACATGTATTCATGCGGAAAATATCGCTCATTTCTTTCATCAGCATCTTTCCATAGTTTATGAATATGTTTTTGAATTTTCCTGAACGCTTCTTCTTCGGGAATGCAGGTGTCTGTTACACGATTCAAGCCTTTTTCAAGCAACTTATATTCCTCCTGTGGTGTAAGGTCGCGCCATTGCGGCACGCGCTGATAGTGGCTGTGCGCGACAAGGTTCATAATATCTTCTTCGAGGTTTGCACCGGTGCATGAAATAATATGCACCTTATCCTGTCGTATCATCTCTGCCAGTGAAACGCCAAGTTCTGCTGTGCTCATTGCCCCTGCAAGCGTGATCATCATTTTGCCGCCATCCATTAAATGTTCTTCGTATCCTTTCGCCGCATCCACCAGCGCTGCAGCATTAAAGTGCCGGTAATGATGTTGTATAAATTGTGATATCGGACCTTTGCTCATTCGCTAAATTTAAAGTAAAAATAAGTTTCAAGGGTGATAAGGCAGGGAGTTAATTGGTTTATTAGGCTATTTGGGCTATTGGATTATTCGAGATTGGGATGTGGATGAGACCGCAAAAGTTAATGTTGGCGTCTGCACTGAAGAGGTTTATTTATTTTTTTGTTTACTTGAAAGGTAAACTCCTGCTAAGATCAATGCAAGGCAGAGCATCTCAAGCAGGTTTATTGATTCGCCATATAGAAATCCCCAAATAATTGCTGTAAAAGGAATGCCGTAGGTGACGAGTGAAGCGAAAATAGTGCCGGCACTTTTTACGAGCATATAAAACCAAATAGTTGCAATAGCAGTGCCCATGATGCCCAACACTACAGAAGCGAGTACAGAAAACGGAATGCCATCGTGCAAAATGTCAAGTTTGAAAAAACCGTTGAATGCAAGTATCAAAACACAAATCGGAATAAACGAGGAAAAGGAAAGTGCCGCTATTTGCAACGATGATATGTCTCGCAGGTAGCGATTGACAATATGGCCATTCAGTCCGTAACACAAGGTCGCGATCAGTACTAATGTGGAGTAGCCGAAGTTTGTGAAATTGATCTGTTCCCGTTGTGCAAAGGGAAGCAGTACCAATCCAAAAAAGCCAATCAAGACACCGATTATCTTCGCGGTTGTGGTTCTTAGCTGAAAAAATATTACGCCTATAACGATTGTGCACAGCGGCGTAAGCGCATTTAAAATCGCGGCCAGTGAACTGTCGATCTTTATTTCGGCAATGCAATAAAGAAACGCCGGGAAGAAATTACCGACCAAACCCGCGATGATCACGGTGCCAACTTTGTTGCGGGGCACTTGCTTCCACGCCGTGCGCGCAAACGGCAGTAAGACTATTCCGGCGCTTAGTATCCTTATCGATGCAACATCGTAAGCGGTGAGATGTTGCAACCCAATCTTCATAAGGATAAAAGAACTGCCCCATATGAGAGAGAGCACGACAAACAACAGCCAGTTATAGGTTCTTGCGTTCAATCAAAATTTTGCGCAAATGTCATACATTCATTCAAGAAAAACACTATATGGATAACACCCGGCTTGATAAAATTGATACGCGGGCGCCCGCATCTTTCGACAAGAAAAAAACAAAAGAAAAAACGGAGCGTATTCTCAAAGAGCTCAATGAACTGCAAAATCTTTTGTATGCGGAATCCAGGCATGCGGTGCTCATTATTATACAGGGGGTTGATGCAAGTGGAAAGGATGGATTGATACGAAATGTTTTTGGCCACCTGAATCCACAGGGAGTGATGGTGCAGTCGTTTAAAATTCCCACTGCTGAAGAATTGAGCCATGATTTTTTGTGGCGAATTCATAAGCACACGCCCGCTAAGGGAGTCGTGCAAATATTCAACCGGTCGCATTATGAAGACGTGATCGTGACACGTGTGCATAAAATGATCCATGACGATATTGCGTTCAAACGAATGAAAGCGATCAATGATTTTGAAGAATTGCTCGTTAAGCACAACAATACGTCAATTCTGAAGTTTTATCTTCACGTGTCGGCGAAAGAACAACGCGAAAGGCTGGATGAAAGGATCAGGGATGTGAGCAAACAGTGGAAATACAATCAACAGGATTTTGTAGAAGCTGCTCTGAGAAAGGACTATTTGGCCGCATATGAAGACTGCTTTGAGCATTGCAATAAGATCCCGTGGGTGATCGTGCCGGCGGATCAAAATTGGTACAAAGAATTTCTTGTTGCACAAACATTGCGGAATGCACTAAAAAACCTGGATCTGCAATACCCCGGGTTAAAAAAATAAAGCCAAAGCCGCGTTTCCGAAAATATTATATTCACACATCAATTAACCACAAAAACTAGTTTATGGGCTTTGTAAAAGAATTCAAAGAATTTGCTCTGAAGGGCAATGTAATGGATCTTGCTGTCGGTGTTATCATTGGCGCAGCCTTTAAAACGATTGTTGATTCGGTTGTAAATGATCTCATCATGCCGATTGTGGGGATTTTCTTTAAATCAGATTTTAGTAACTTATATATTCCCTTGTCTTCAAAGATCCCTCCCGATCTTCCGTTGGCTGAGGCGAGAAAGCTAGGGCCCGTTTTTGCCTGGGGAAATTTTGTTTCTGTCGTTATTAATTTTATCATCCTGGCGTTTATCATTTTTCTAATCATCAAAGGCATGAATCGCTTGAAACGCAAAGAACAAGATGTGGTGCCATCTCCTCCAGGCCCGTCGAGCACTGACCAGTTGCTTATCGACATAAGGGATGAGTTGAGAAAGAAATGAGACTGCTGGGTTGCAGATCCCTCCTAACCTCGGGATAGCAGAGGGAACGCTTTGCCGATGCCCGCTAACTTTCGCATGACGAAGCACCGCCGACTTTGTGAAGAATGCCCATCGTTGGATCGGATTGTATGTGGATCGTCAAAAGATACCTGCAACGCATTCGGTTGTGTAAAACTCGCTTTCGCGTTGTTCATTTCTCTTGCTACATTGCGGCATTGGCGCAGTTATCTTCTTAAAACGACTTTGTGAATACCGCAACCTGGCAAATAAAACTTCCACAATTCGAGGGCCCTTTCGACCTCCTCCTGTTCTTCATTGAGCGGGACGAACTGGATATCTATAATATTCCGATCACTAAGATCACGAACGATTTTCTCGATTTTATTCATAAACAGGAAAAGCTGAACGTTGAGCAGGGTAGTGAATTCATTTTGTTTATTTCCACGCTCATGCGGATCAAGGCCAAAATGCTATTGCCAAGGAAAGAATTGGATGCGCAGGGCAATGAAATTGATCCGCGGCAGGAACTGGTTGACAAAATTCTCGAGTATAAAAAGTACAAAGAAGCTGCGGCACATATGGTGGAAATGGAAGCCGTGCGCCTGCTTATGATGAAGCGTGGCAACCTGCAGCGGGAGTTGATGCAGGTGGGCGATGAAGCGTCGGAGGGCACCGAAATACAAACGGTGACGCTATTCCGATTGATGAAGGCATTTGAACGGGTAATGCGCCGGGTGCAGGAGCGCCAAAACAAACCCGTTCACACGGTTATCCGGTATAATTACACCATGGAAGGCAGCCGGGAGTTCATGCTGAAAACGGTGCAGCAACAAAGTACAGTTTCATTCGAAAAAGTATTTGAGGTCTGCGAGAATCGCATTCATGCGATATTCTTATTTCTTTCTTTGCTCGAATTGGTGCAACAGAGATATATGAGCATACTCACAGGTGAAGGCCGCAACAATTTCATCATAGAATGGAACGAGGGCCGGGAACAGGAAGGCGCGGAGATAGAGGTAAAGAATGAATAATGGCTCGACTATCAGGACTCATTACTCATTACTGTCACCGTCCTCAATAGTCATGTCTTCGTTTTATGCGCACGATAATATAAGTTATCACGGAGATTATCGTCAGCAACAAGGCGAGGTACAGCAGGTTTAAAACGGCCAGCTGCATATTGCGGTTCGGATAAAAAAAATAAATGAGGCTAAAGACCGCGAGGCTAATTAAGGACACGAGTAAAAATTTTCCGGCTGATTGAATACTCATACGATTATTGACTATTAGTTGATTCGATGTAGCTGTTGATTATTTTCTAAATATTTTTCTTCCGGTAATAAATCCGTTTTCAAATATCAGTAATTAGAAATTAACGCGTCGTGCCATTAAAATTAAGAAGCATGTAATGCGATGTTTCATTATGCTTTGTGAAACTTTCTGTCCTGGTCTCCGTAGTTTCTGAACCTTTGAACCGCGAAGTCCTGAAGGCACGAAGACACACTTAGAAAAAATCAGCTGGCACTTCGAAAAAAATCGCACCGTCTGAAGTTGATCGAGGTGGTGGTTGTTTGGAAAAAACACCCCGACCGGCGACATAAGCGCAATGAGGACTGCGGGATTCATCATATCAATCAACATTCTCAACTGAAAATAATTGCATACTCGACACTTCAAGTGCCGACAGCAATCCGTAACCTGGTAAGTTCTTCAAGGCGCAGCCCGTATCAATATTTATTGCGCCGGTCTGCCTGGCCGAAGAAATATTTTTTCTTACCGTTTGCAGCCGGGTGGGCGTGTGGCCATGCACGATCAACTTGCCGGCAGTTTTATTTTTGTCCACTTTCATATTGCGTATCCATAGCATCGCTTCCGTGTCTTCAAATATGTTTTCGTCGTCAAAATTAAAACCGGCATGCACAAAAAGAAAACCGGGTGTTTCAAAATAAAATTCAGTGCCATTGAAAAATGAATTGTATTCTTCTTTCAACTCGCTGAACCGTATGATCCCAAAACTCTGGAGCGTGCGCGTGCCACCATTTGCCATCCAGTTATCAAAGTTTTCAAAATCTTTTTCTGAATCGATAAAGAGTTGCTCGTGATTACCGCGTAAGTTGTGCACGTGGTAGTTTTCTTTTTGTAATCGTAAAATAAGATCGATCACTTTTTTGCTGTTGGGGCCACGGTCAATATAATCGCCGAGGAAATAGATCTCGTCCTCCGCCGTTATTTGAATTTCCTGCAACAATTTTTCTAACGTCAACCCGCATCCGTGTATATCACCAATTGCGAAAATCCTTGCCATGTTTTCTACCTGCTGTTAGCCTCATTCATTCTTATTCTTCTGCCTTTATAATTTTTGCCGTCGAGCGATCTTATCATTTGCTTCGCCGCCTTGGGTTCAACCTCGACCCAGCTATTCATTTCTTTCATATCAATTTTTCCGAGTACCTCTTTTCTCAGGTCACTCATATCAAGAATGAATTGTAAAAAACTTGCTTTGTAGAATCCGTCCTTTGTTCCGAGGTTTACAAAAAGCCGCGTGTAATCGTCGGTCGTTTCATGCTTACGGAAACGATCTTTCGTTCTCCCATCTCTTCCGTCGCGGCCTGCCAGCACTCGTCCATCGGACCTTTGGTCGCGCACATTCAGGTCCTCAGCATTTTCATAATATTTAAGGAACCTGTCAAACTCAAGAGCCGCAACTCTTTTCAAAACTTCTTCTTTTGGGATGCCGGCGAATTTTTCCGCGAGCATTGGGACATACGTTTCATAATCGCCATGACTTATATCTGCCTGCAACAGTTTCTCCATGAAAAAGAAAAATTGTTTTCTGCAGACATCTTTTCCGGTTGGGATCTCGAGTCGGTGAAATGGTTGCTGGATCATTCTCTCGATCTGCTTTAACCTGTATAATTCACGTGAATGGAGGATGCTTATACTTATGCCCGTATTGCCTGCGCGACCGGTCCTGCCACTTCGGTGCGTATACACTTCAACATCATCCGGCAATTCATAATTGATGACATGCGTGATACCCTGTACATCGATCCCTCTTGCAGCAACATCCGTCGCGATCAATAACTGTAGACTCTTGTCGCGAAACTGTCCCATTACTTTATCTCGCTGTTGTTGCGTGAGATCGCCATGCAGCGCATCGATGTCATATCCTTCACGGGTGAGCCTTTCCGCGATTTGTTGGGCGTCAACCTTCGTACGCGTGAATATCAATCCATAAATGCCGGGGTGAAAATCGATCAGGCGCTTCAACGTTTCATAACGGTGATGTGCAGACGTTACGTAGAACTGGTGGTCTATATCGCTGCTTCCGGTATTTGCTTTGCCGATCGTTACTTCGAAGGGGGTATTCATATAACGCCTGCTCACCTTCCTGATCTCAGGCGGCATTGTTGCGCTGAACAACCACGTTGATTCGCGACGCGGTGTGTTTTGTAAAATAAATTCAATGTCATCCTGGAAGCCCATGTTAAGCATTTCATCCGCTTCGTCAAGCACGACGTACTTTATCTTTTCAAGGTTGATCGCTTTGCGTTCTATCAGGTCGATCAAACGTCCTGGCGTAGCAGCAACCACTTGCACTCCTTTCTTGATGTCCTTTACCTGCGTGCTGATGCTTGTGCCGCCATAGACGGCCACGACATGCATCCCGCGGATATGTTTCTTAAATAACCCTATGTCGTTCACGATCTGTATGCACAATTCGCGCGTTGGGCAAACGATCAATGCCTGCGGATATTTTTCTTGCACGTCGATGAGTTGCAACAATGGCAGGCTGAATGCCGCAGTCTTGCCCGTGCCTGTTTGCGCAAGACCAATGAAATCTTTCGTTCCGCTTAATAAAACAGGGATAGCTTTTTCTTGAATTGCAGTGGGAGTCTGGAAGCCCAGGTCTTTTATCGCAGTTAATAATACATCGTTTAACCCTAATCGATCGAATGAAGTCGTCACGGAAAAAATTTCGGCAAAGGTACAGTATGTTCACCGTGTTCTTGTTCTTGCCGGCCAGTGTTATCACCTAAGCACAATGCCAGCCAACGCAGGCAAGTGCAGGGTTAATTTGTAGGCTTTCGTCGGCTTATCAACCAATTCACTTTTGATCTCGGGATTATACACATCACCGGTACCCCAAAATTCTTTGCTGTCGCTGTTGAAGATCTCTTTCCAATCGCCCTTACCATGCACATACATTTCCCAATCGTGTCGCACAACGGGCGTCATGTTCAATATCACGATCACATCGTCCTTGTGTTTATTTCCTTTCCGTATGTACGAAAGAACTGCGTCGTGTCCTTTGGTGAGGTCGCCCCATTCAAAACCACCCGGCTCAAATTGTTTTTCATACAGCGCAGGCTCATCGCGGTATAGTTCATTCAACTTTTGCACGCAATATTTCATGCCGCCATGACTTGGAAATTGCAACAGGTCCCATTGCAATTCGGTTTTATAATTCCATTCGCTCGTAGCGGCAAATTCATTTCCCATAAACAACAGCTTGGCGCCCGGATGCGTGTACATGTACGTATACAATAAACGCAGGCTGGCAAACTTCTGCCATTCATCACCCGGCATTTTATACAGCATTGGACTTTTACCGTGCACTACTTCGTCATGACTGAGCGGCAACATGAAATTCTCATCGTAGAAATACATGATGCTGAACGTAAATTTATTTTGCAGCAAATGACGAAGCATTGGTTCCATTTTGAAATAGTCGAGCGTGTCATGCATCCATCCCATCATCCATTTCATTCCAAAACCTAAACCGCCTTCAAATGTTGGCCTGCTGATCTTCGGCCAGTCTGTGGCTTCTTCGGCCATTGTTTGCACATCAGGAAAATCGCGATACAGCGTCTCATTGAGATCCTTAATAAAAGCGATCGCTTCGAGGTTGCCGTTGCCGCCGTGCTCATTTGGTTCCCATTGGCCTTCTTTGCGGCTGTAATCAAGACGCAACATGGAACTAACTGCATCAACCCTTAATCCATCAGCATGGAAGCGCTCGCACCAGAATCTTGCATTGCTGATCAAAAAACTTTTTACTTCCCCGCGTTTGTAATTGAAGATGTAAGAATTCCAGTCAGGATGATAACCTTTTCGCATATCTGCGTATTCATAGGTGTGGGTACCATCAAACATGAATAAACCATGCGAGTCATATGGAAAATGAGAAGGCACCCAGTCGAGGATCACTCCAATGCCGGCATTGTGAAAGGCATCCACCATGGCCGCAAAATCCTGCGGGCTTCCAAAGCGCGAAGTAGGAGCGAAGTAGCCGGTGCCCTGGTAACCCCAACTTCCATCAAACGGGTGTTCCATCACCGGCATGAACTCCACATGCGTAAATCCCATGTGCTTCACGTATGGCACTAAATTCTCAGCGATTTGAGCATAGGTGTTGTAACTCTCTTCGTCAAATTTATCAGGACGCATCCAGCTTGCGAGGTGTACTTCATAAACCGAAAAAGGAGCCTCGTGCGAATTGTTTTTCTTGCGATGTTTCATCCAGTGCGCATCGGTCCATTCGTAAAAAGTTCCCCAGGTGATCGACGCAGTAAGTGGCCGTTTTTCCCACAAATGACAAAACGGATCGCCTTTATCAAGTTGTGCTCCTTTAAATCCGTGGATGTGATATTTGTAACTTTCGCCGCTCCACACATTCGGAATAAAACCCTCCCAAATACCACTGTGGTCAAGCCTTACGAAAAGTTTATGCGAATCTTTATCCCAGTTATTGAAATTGCCAATCACGTTTATTTCGGTCGCATTAGGGGCCCACACAGCGAAATAAGTTCCTTTCGTATCGAGCACCTCAATTTGTTTGTTGCCGAACAGTTCGTATAACCGGTAGTTTGTTCCATTCTGAAAATTCCGGATCTCTTCTTCGTTAAATAAAGAGTAGTTCCATACCGGTTTAGTACTGTCTACGAAGTGAATGTCTTCGTATTTTTTAGAATGATGTTTGCGATGCGTTTCATCGTTTGCTTCTTCGCTGCCAACTGAGTCCGCTCTTGACGTTCGCGTTTTGTTATTTGTGTCAGATCCCATAGTGAGCCGTTTAGATATTTGAGAAGCCTTTAATATAAAATTAGCATACTGAAACTTCTTTTCTGAAATTATTTGTCCATCTTGTCTTCCCAAACTTGATCCCGGATGAGAAAAATTCTAACACTTGTTTTTTTAGTTTTTCTTATTGAGTTTGCTCCAGCCCAAGTTGGTAATCAGCCTAACCAGCAGGCGTCGGTAAAGGGTACTATTGTCGATACAACCAATAAAAAAAATCTTCTAAACACTACCATCGCCTTGCTGCATGCAAAGGACTCTGTTTTGTACAAGTTTACGCGCAGTAAGGAGGGTGGATCTTTTGAGTTGGATCACCTGGACTCGGGTCGATATATTTTAATGATCACGCACAATGCATATGCCGATTACCTGGATACGTTTACACTCCACTTAAATGAAACGAAAGATTTAGGCAATGTGATGATGACACTCGAGGCCAATTTGCTGGCGGATGTGACCGTTCGTACAAAGATCGCGGCGATGCGCATGAAGGGCGACACGCTTTCATATGCAGCAGATAGTTTTCACGTACGGCAGGGCGCTTCGGTAGAAGACCTGCTAAAAGTACTACCGGGAATACAAGTAGATAAAAGCGGCAACATTACGGCGCAGGGCGAGAAAGTTCAAAAGGTGCTTGTTGACGGCGAAGAATTTTTTGGTGATGATCCCACAGTTGCCACACAGAACCTGCAGGCAGATGCGGTAAAAGAGGTACAAGTCTTTGATAAAAAAAGTGACCAGGCTGAATTTAGCGGCATCGATGACGGGCAAAAGACGAAAACGATCAACCTAAAATTAAAAGATGACAAGAAGAAGGGTTATTTCGGAAAGCTCGACGTGGGAGCGGGTACTGATGAGCGATGGAATAACTCTGGTATGATAAACGATTTCAAAGGCAAGAAAAAAATATCCGCATACGGCATCATGAGCAGTACCGGCAGAACGGGTTTGAACTGGGACGAACAGAACAGCTACGGCGAAAGTGGCGGCGGACTGGAATTCAATGACGATTTTGGCGGCTTCATGTTTTTTGGCAATAACGACGATGAATTCGCAAATGGCAGCTATTATGGCCAGGGCGTTCCGAAAAGTTGGGCGACCGGCTTGAACTTCGGAAATAAGTTTAACGACGATAAGCAGAATCTCAATGGCAGTTATCGATTCAATAAGATAACTTCTGATGGCAGCGGCAGCACTTTTGCTCAATCTATTCTACCGGACAGCTTGTTCTACAACACAGAATCTGCAAGAACTTTCAACAGCCGCTGGAGGCATTCGCTCAGTACGCTTTATGAACAACAGTTTGACAGCAGCTTCTCGTTAAAACTTACTGCCAAAGGATATATGGGTCACTTGAACACTTTCAGTGATTATAAAAGCCAGTCGCTCGACGCGGCAGGCGCGCCTGTAAATCAAAGTTTGCGCAATAGCAATTCGGAAGGTGATAATTCGAGTTTAACAGCCAATCTTATCCTGCGAAAGAAATTTAAAAAGATCGGCCGGACATTTTCTCTCAACCTGAATGAAGTATATAACGGTAGTACAACGGATGGATTTTTATATTCACTGAATTCGTTTTATGACAAGACCGTTTTAACCAACCAGGATACAACAGACCAGGAAAAGAAAAAAGATTCGCGTGTGAATATGTTCAACAGTAAAGCAACGTGGACTGAACCTGTCGCGAAAAATGTGTTTGCAGAATTCAACGCCAGTTACCGTTTAAGCACGAGCGACGCGGAGAATTTATCATATGACAGAAATCTCGACGGCAAGTACAACCTGCTGAACGACACTTTCAGCAGTCACTATAATTTCGACGTGACCACCCTAACCGGCGGGCTGGCATTTAAATATAATGGTAAGAAGATCACTGCTGGTCTTGGTAGTGATGTTTCAACAACGAATTTTAATCAAACGGACATTTTTAAAGACACGGTGTTTGAACGTAACTACACAAACTTTTTCCCGCGCGCTAACTTCGTTTATAAATTTAACCAGACTTCCAGGCTGTTCCTGTCGTACAATGGCCGCACGGAGCAACCTACCATTACACAAATTTCTCCCCTGGCGGATAACACAAATCCGCTCATAATATACATCGGCAATCCTGGGCTCAACGAGCAGTTCATTCATAATTTTAATTTCAACGCCAACAGTTTCAAAGTGCTGAGTCAGCGCGGATTTTATATGTACGGAAATATGACTGTTACCGAGAATGCGATTGTTACCAACCAGGTTACTGACACAAACGGGATCACCTATTTTAGATATGTGAATACCAACGGCAATTACAATTCATGGATGGGTTTGAATTATTTTAAAAAGTTCGCAAAATTAGATGCTGATTTCAACTGGGGAATCAACTTTAATGCATCCCGTTACAACAACTTTGTCAATGGCGTGAAAAATAAAACGGACAACTATGCGCCAGGCGTGCAGTTCGGTTTCAACAAATCAAAAGAGAAGAAGTACAACGTTAATTACTGGGCCAATTTTAACTACAACATTTCCAAATCTTCGATCAACCAGGAGCAACAAACGAAATATTGGACGCAATCTCACAATGTCGACGTCACTATTTATTTACCATGGAAACTGGAAGTCAATAACCAGTTGCAGGCTGATCTTCGTCAGAAAACGGAGACTTTTATAAATAACAACAACGTCTTTTTGTGGAATGGTTATATCGGCCGAAAGTTCCTGAAGAATGACAAGGGGCTTTTAAAGTTATATGCTTACGATATCCTTGACCAGAACAAGGGTTACGACAGGCAAGTAAATACAAACGTCGTTACCGAGAGAAATTATGAAACGCTTACACAATATTTTCTGCTGAGCTTCGTATGGAATTTCTCAAAGACCGCGGCGGGCACACCGGCAAATCAACCGTAGTTATGATGCGAAACTTCTTAATATTTATTGTGGCGACGGTGCTCATGCACGGCAAACTGTTGAGCCAGGATGTATTCATCTCGTCAGGAAAGATAGAATTTGAAAAAAGAGTCAACCTGTATAAAAATCTCGATGATCAATCATCAGATAACGAAGGCGGTTTTGACTGGACGTCTCAATTGAAAAAGACCCTGCCTGAATACCAGGTCACTTATTTTAATTTAATATTCGACAACAATAAGACGCTTTATAAACCCGGACGTGAGGTGGTTCAATCACAAAAGATCCCCGATTGGTTCGAGGGGCCGGCGAGCGCGAATACAGTTTTTAACGACTTGCAGAACGGGAAAAGCACGGCTCAAAAAACGGTGTATGAGACTATGTTCCTTCTGCAGGATACCTTGCGTCATACACCATGGCGCATAAGCAGCGATACACGTGTCATTGCAGGGTTTAAATGCCGGAAAGCGACAGCGATTATTATGGATTCTGTTTTTGTGATCGCATTTTACACGGACCAAATCGTCACGACCGGAGGGCCTGAATCCTTCAACGGCCTGCCCGGAATGATAATGGGGCTTGCAGTTCCGCGCCTGCACACCACATGGTTTGCCACGAAGGTAGAGCTCACAGAGCCAAAGCCGGAAGAACTCGCCCCGCCGCTAAAAGGTAAAAAAGCAACCAATGAAGAGCTTGTACAGAAGTTGAAGAGTAGCATGAAAGATTGGGGCAAGTGGGGGCAGCATGCGCAGTGGGAGATATTGTTGTAGTTCGGCTGACCGGCTTTCTATGAAGCCATTTCTCAGAATCAGGTCCCATGCGAACCTTGTCCCAGGTGTTCAAATCTAAACTAAGCGTTGCGCTAAAAATTGTTTTCGCATTCTTCGCGGCCAATTGTTGCGCCGCATTTCCCTCCTCCATCGTAAGTGTAATTACAAAAGAATTTAGATTTGTTTGATGATAACGACACATAAATGTCTGAGACCAATCTAACGACGCTGAACAGGATCATTCATTTTCCCGTCATCAAAATGCTGATCGGCATTGCAGCTGTCGTGGGGTCAGTTGCACTGATCGAATGGGGCGGCAGATCACTGCTTGATGAAACACAATTTCCGGATGAACTAAAGAATCTTGTAATAGCGGTGGTCGAAAGTGTCGTCGCCGTGTATGTTTATTTTACGCTGTTCAAAATATACGAACAAAGACCGATAACCGAATTGAGTCGCAAATTATTTTTTAAACACGCGTCCCGCGGATTTTCAATGGGCTTTCTTTTGCAAACACTTTTTATTTTCATTCTTTACCTCGCAGGCGGATACGATGTTATTGCGATCAATCCTGTTTCATTTTTATTACCTGCATTTACTTCAGCCCTTAGTGCAGGCTTTGTAGCCGAAATTCTGATTCGTGGCATTGCATTTCGGCTAACGGAAGAAAGCCTCGGCACACTGATAAGCGTGCTAATTTTTGCCGTGCTGTTTGCAATATTTCATTTGAATGCATCGGGCGCTACAATATTTTCTGTCATTGCCACCGCCTTGCTGGCAGGGTTGCTGCTTTCATCAGCTTATGTTCTTACAAGGTCGCTGTGGTTTCCGATATTTCTGCATTTTGCGTGGGACTTTACCGAACCCGGAATATATGGAGCGATCAACCCCGGCAATTCCGTCACCGAAAGTTTTATTGCCAGCGTTGTTGGTGGCCCCGTATCATTGTCAGGCGGTGAAATGGGGCCGCAGAACTCGGTGCAATCGATCATAACTTGTTTGGCTGCGTCGCTGTTCTTTTTATGGATCGCAAAGAGAAGAAACAATTTCGTCCGTCCATTTTGGAGCCGTCATGCTTAGGTGTGCAAGTAAAACGATGTCTTTTTTTCATGCAACTTAACTGTGGCGCCCTGCTTGCTTCTGAAAACTAAAATATATGCATACCAAAAACTTTCTG
>DASQJI010000017.1:0-3901 GCA_035631175.1 Parafilimonas sp. | reverse complement strand
TCTTTTTTTTCCGTTTCATATTCCGCAAACATCTTAGCTATCGAATCAGCCCGATTCCTGTCGTCTAAGGTGTCTTTGTATTGCCCGGCAAGGAGGGCGTATTCGTAGGCTTTTTTGTAATCGCCCTGGTCTTTATACAATCGGCTTAATCCATCAGCTGTGTTATAAGCGTACGTTACATCTCCTGCAGAATCAAAATAGCGAAAAGAATCATCAAGATATTTAGCGGCGGTCTCATATTGACCCAGGATACGCAGTGTTTCCGCTAAATAGGTCTGTTCGAACTTTATGTTTTCTTCACCACCTATTTTTATAAATGCATTTAAGGCCGCTGTGTAAAAGAAATACGCTGAGTCGATCCACGGGTGCACATTTTGTTCATTCGCTTTTTTGTAAAAAGCATTAGCTATGTTTTCGGCTGCATACGCTTTTCCTATTATGTTGTTTGTTTTAGTGCGATAAATAGTATAGGCATTGCGGTAATAATAAAGGGCCGAATCATAATTGTTTTCTTGCCAGAACACAGAGCCGTAGGATGTGTATGTATCCGCGAGGTAAGAAAAATTCTGTAGTCGTTTAAAGGTCGCTATCGCGGATCGAAAATACTGAGCCGACTTATCATACATTCCCTGCTGGCGATAAACAACGCCAACTGTTCTATCGATGTAAGCCAGCATCGTTTCATTGTTCGCCTTTTCAAGAAGCGTTCGCGCAGTTATCAAACTAGTCAGTGACTTTGCATATTCATGATATTCGTTGTGAACGGAGCTGAGATTTACCAGGCATTTGCCTTCTTCATTAGCGTTTCGTAATTCATGATACCCGCTGCGCGCTTTCTCTAAAAAATATTCAGCGGAATCTTTGCTGCCTAAACGAAAATAACACCACCCGATCGAGTTGTAACTAGCCGCAATCAGACTGTCGATCTTCAGGCTTTGCGCAAGCTGCAAACTTTGCTTTGCAAGTAACATCGCGGAATCTGGATGAGAAGAAGCAAGGGCAAAAGAAAATTTTGCAAGTGCTGATGCTTTTTCGGCGGTGCCGGATGCGCGCTGCAAATTCCCCCTCAATGAATCCAGTGTCTGCCCATTAACCAGCGTAGAAAAACGAAAAACTGCGAGAAACAATAACGGTAAGAATCGGCTTAAAAATTTTGGCAAAGAAGACGAATTGCAGAATTGCAAGATTGCAGGTCTTATCGCGAATACGTATGTAGACATTGGAATCCGGCGGAACTACCCGAAGACATGCAATTTTGTTGCCAACTGTTGTCCGGCGCTATTATGTTTCTCACTCATATTCGGGATTGACGACATCATTTTGACCGGATAGCTTTGTAAGTGTAAAAAATGATGACCAAGAAAGAAATAATACACCACAGTACTTGATCAACAGACAGATTCGGTTGTACACAGCATGGAGGCATTTTGTAACGAAAAATATTATAGATCATCGGGCACGGTTAAATAAGCGCCTGTAATTTCAAGTCTCGCCATCAATAAAATTTCTTTTTTAATGAAAATCAGTTACTACACGACACTTGGGTTACTATTTATGTTGACCCGGCACAGCTTTTCCCAAACGAATGTCTTTCCCTCAACAGGCAGCGCGGGTATTGGTACCACTACACCGGATGCATCCTCTATTGTTGAAATGAAATCAACAACACAGGGAATGCTCATTCCGCGTATGAGCAAAACGCAGCGCGATGCCATTGGTTCTCCTGCAACAGGTTTAATGATATTTCAAACGAATAGCACGCCGGGGTTTTACTATTACAGTGGAACGGCGTGGACGGCCGTTTTTTCAAAGGGAGCCAACACAGCTTTGTCAAACCTGAAATCGCCCACAGCAGTTAACGTTGATATTTTACCGGATAGTGCAGGCAAAAGAAATTTTGGCGCAGGTGGCTTTACCTGGAACAATATTTACTTTCATGGCAAATGGTACCGTGACTCAATACAGTTGTTGAGCAGCAATTCTGTGAACTTGTTCTTTGGGGACAATGCAGGACTCATCAATGCGGGGCAGTACAACACCGCATTTGGCCTTGCAGCTTTTTCTTCAAATAAAGCAGGCCAGCTTAACACGGCTATCGGCTACCAGGCGTTGAGCCTGGATAGCACTGGATTTGAAAATACCGCAGTCGGTTCGCAGGCGCTGTACTTACACAAGACTGGAGGCGATAATAGTGCAATAGGCAGTGGTGCACTTTTAAATTCTACAACCGGTTACAGGAATACGGCATTGGGCGCCGCTGCACTTTACTTCAGTACCACAGGATACGAAAATGTCGCTATAGGCTATAAGGCGCTCGGAAATTCGACAGGCTTCCGAAACACAGCTACCGGTCCTGTAGCGATGAATGCAAATACATCGGGTTACGATAATGTTGCCACAGGCGACTCAGCGTTATATTCAAACCACGATGGCAGTAATAATGCAGCGGTGGGTAATAATGCACTACATGAAAATATTTCCGGGATCTACAATACGGCAGCTGGATTCAGGGCGCTTTATAAAAACGATGGTTTTAGAAACACGGCATTGGGAAATGAAGCGCTGTCTTCAAATACTTCAGGTAACTTCAACACATCTGTAGGCGATAACGCAGGCTCTAATGTAAAAACAGGAAGCAATAATATTTTCATTGGCGCCGGCGCTAACTGCGGAACTACCGGCGCAATAAGCAATTCGACGGTGATTGGAAGTAACGCCGTCAACACAGTGAGCAACAGTTTTGTTTTTGGCGATGCTAACATAACCGGCTGGGGTTTTGGTGTAGGCGCAGGGGCAAGAGCAATAAAGGTGGGATCGTCTGCATCAAACGGGAACGGCGCATACTTAACTGTAGGCGGAACATGGACCAGTACTTCTGCACGCAGTAAGAAAGAAGATTTTCAGAAGCAGGATGAAAACCTGATACTGCAAAAAATAAATCAGCTCGACGTGACAAAATGGAAGTACAAGGGAACAAAGGATGAATATCATTACGGCCCGATGGCAGACGATTTTCATCGCTTGTTTGTAGTCGGTGATGACAGCTCAACGTCAGACATGGATAAAACAGGTGTGTTGTTTTTGGGAATGCAGCAACTGATCAAACTGAATGACGAAAAAGATGCGAAGATCAACGACCTCCAAAAACAGATCGATGAGTTGAAAGCGATGATCGTTTCCGGTGGTCATGCACAAACAGGAATGAATGATGAGTTATCAGTGATGAGTGGCGCGTCGTTGCAACAAAACATTCCGAATCCTTTCAATCATACAACAACGATCAACTACCTATTGCCGGAAAAATATTCTTCCGCTAAGATGATTGTTACGGATAACACCGGCAAAGTTTTGAAAGAAGAAAACATTGCCGCCAATCGTAAAGGAAGTTTGTCCGTCGACGGTGCTACGCTTGCATCAGGCGCTTATCAATATTCATTGTATGTTGATGGCAGATTGATTGATTCGAAGCAAATGCTCCTTAGCAGATAATTGTGACTTGGTCGATCCTCTTTTTACCTCGCAACCATAAAATCGTTAATCATGAAAACCAAATTTTATTTCGCCGCCATTGTTCACCTTATTTTTTTGTGTGGAGGATTAAATGCACAAACGAACATTTTTCCGTCTACGGGTGCTGTGGGGATTGGTACCACTTCGCCCGATCCTTCTTCACTTCTTGAAATTGTTTCCACATCGAAAGGACTTTTAATTCCGCGCATGAATAAAACCCAGCGTGATGCTATTGCAACTCCATCGACCAGCTTATTGATCTATCAAACCAACAGCACGCCGGGCTTTTATTATTTCGACGGATCGATATGGAAGCCTATATCAGCCAAAGGCGCCAATCAAACTTTGTCTAATCTCACAACAACCTCCGTAAATGCTCCGCTGCAGCCAG
>DASQJI010000016.1:0-1596 GCA_035631175.1 Parafilimonas sp. | reverse complement strand
GCACCCGGAACGGCCGGCGAAGCAACGGTAGAGCCATCACACGATTGCCTGAATTATTGCCCGGTGCACAATGGATCAGTAGTATGCGAGTTGGTCGCAGAAGACCATTGCCCGATGAATGGTTACTGGCACACAAATAAGTCTCAACATTTATCGCCTGATGATTCAGCCGTAACCCATGTTTCGTTTAGCCCAATGAAGTAGCAACTGTTCCGGCTGTTGTCGCGAAGTACAATCCCTCCGCCTTCGCGAATTGATAAACGGTAGCTGAAATTCGGTTTAATCAGCAACCTTTAAATAAAAAATGCATCGCAAAATGTTCATGCAGCAGCTAAGCCTCGCTTCAGGCAGCTTGCTTGCCACACCCATAATATCATTCGCACAAAGAGATCAAAATCCACCGCTTCCAATAGAAATGGTTAAAGAGTTTGTGATCGCGGGGCATGGAAATTTCGATAAAACAAAAGAATTGCTTCAACAGCAGCCCGCTTTGCTGTACGCAACGTATGATTGGGGCAACGGCGACTTTGAAACGGCGCTTGAGGGCGCAGGCCATACCGGCAATAAAGACATCGCCAATTTCCTCATCGACAAAGGCGGGCGCACCAATTTATTTGTGTTGACTATGCTCGGCAAAACACAGATCGTGAAATCATTCCTGGAAACATTTCCATCGTATTTGATAGCAAGAGGCCCTCATGGACTAACACTATTGCACCATGCACAAAAAGGAGGCGATGATGCTAAAGAGCTGCTGGATTATTTCCAATCAATGGGTTTGAAGGAAACAGTTATGAAATTGTAGACGAGGTTTTATTTTATCAGCCCCTGGCTTTTCATTCTCTGCTTGATCATTGAGATCACATTATCCATCATTTTGTTTGTGTCGGTGAAGTTCACCGCTGACGTCACACCGGTCCACACGAGTTTATTTTGTACCAGGGAATACACATTGGTTTCAATCGTGTAAAAGCCACCGGGTGCATAATATTTTGGATCACTGAACGCCGGGTACGAGGAACTATAATAACCATACCATGAACTATAATAAGAAGGATAGCTGCCGGGTACATAATTTTTATTCTTGTCAACTTCCGCAAGCCGCATCACGACTACGCCATCAAATCCGTCTTGCCTCAACCTGTCGGCGATCAAACCTTCGTTTGGCGTGGTGCTGACTGCGCCGAGGTAACTGTATGATGCGACGCCGCGGGGCCTTACTTCAGCTACCAGTTTATCTTCCGCAATTCTCCTTGTGGGATTGTCCTTCAACAGGGCTACAAACAAGATCTTCTGAAACATTTTCGTACTGTCGATCTTTGCGTCAGGAGCGCTCCATTCATTTTCAATGTGTGCGGTAGGCACGCATGATTGCATCCACAAAATAAAAAATAAGAAACAAAAATTTCGCTGCTTCATTATCAACTTCGTTTAAGTGAAGTTAAGCCTAGTTTTTTATCGGTTGGTACATCGCCAACCGGCGCTTGATAAAGTTCCGCTTTTCATTTTGTTTTCCGGAATAAACCAATAACGCACGTCATATCAACGTCGTTGTTGAAACAATTTATTTGTTGGGGCTATTTCATATTTGCGTTT
>DASQJI010000015.1:0-2160 GCA_035631175.1 Parafilimonas sp. | reverse complement strand
AAAAACAAAACGATAATTTTTTGCTGCCAGTTGTTTTCAATAAAAGATCGTCAATTGAGCTCGGCATTAGCTCAAGAATTTTTGAGCGGATCGTGCTGAGTTGGGTGATGACTGAAGCGAATACCTTCAATTAAACTTATACCAAAGCTTAAAAAAAACCTTCCCTATTCGTTGCAGCAAATGTGGAACAAATACTCTTACTGTGAATCCGTTTTTCAGAGGAGAAACGATAGCCTGCACTAAAACAATTGCGATTACGTGATCGCATGTGGCTTCGGCCTCTGTTAGTTGCGGACACTTTTACAGCGAGGGTTGGGCGATCTATCCGGGCGCGCGGGAAATGTATCGCTCTATCTCTTTTATCTGGTCAACGACCTGCTTCGTCGTGGGTTTGCAGGCTTTGGCTTTCCTGAAAAAATCTTTTGCCGCACGAAACTCTCTTTTATTCATAAAGATCTGGCACATGCCGAGATATGCGATCGCCTGGCTTTCTTTATCAGGGATACCGGCACGGATAGCTGCGCGCATATATCCTTCTGCTGCTTTAAAATCGCCCTTTTGCATAGACATCATGCCCAATTGCAGTTTGTTCGCTCCCTCCGCCTCCGGCATCGGGGCGCCCAGGGACGCGCTTTTTTTCAGATGTTTTTCAGCAGTGTCAAAATCTTGCTTCATCATGGCAAGATTTCCCTTTACGGTATAGTACGTAGAACGGATCGGTTTGTATAACAGGTTTGGAAACCAAATACCCGCAAGGATCTTTTCCACTTCTTCAAACTTGCCTTCCTCCATCGGTTGCTGCAGCAGTCGTAAGGGCCCAATAAAAAAGTGACTCAGCAAACCAATCAGGCCTACAAAATATAGTGGGAATGCAGGCCAAAAACCAGTACCTGTGAGATTGAGGACAGCGCCAATAACAATTGCAAGGATACTTAACCAGAACCGGTATTTTATAAGGAGATTATACAACTTCATACGCACATTTTTGAGAGCGGCGAAGATAGTTTATCCTTTGTGATATTGAGATATCTTCACCGGTCTGCGCACTCGGCCAACATCGTCATACTGAATATTCTAATAAAGAAGTTAGAATTTGTCGTCATTGATCTCGATCCAGTAACCATCGGGGTCCTGTAAATAGATTTGCTTTATACCGTCTGGTCTCAGTTGTGGTTCTTTAGTGGATTGGGCCCAGTTTCCATATTTTATAGAGAGGGAATCAAGATGCCTTGAGAAGTTTTCGACAGATGGAACAGTAAAAGCGAGATGGATATTGATATCGTGGGCACTAACTTCCTTTGCGCCTGAAACAACATGAAGCTGGCTATGCTCTCCGATCTTAAACCAAACATGACGATTGTCGTGAAATGGCTCAGGAATTTCCTGGAGGTGCAGAGCGGTTTTATAAAAATCTGCGCTCTTTTTAAGATCGACAACGTAAACTGTTATGTGATTGAATTGAGGCTGTGCCTTTAAAATGGAAAATATAGAGGCCAGCGAAAACAGGAAGATCGTGGAGCAAACCTTTTTCATCTGAAATAAATTTGCCTAAAAATAATTCATTTCAATTTCCGGCAGGTTGATAACCTTGATTGTTACTTTTGCGGATTCAATGGCCCCGTAGTTCAATGGATAGAATAGAAGTTTCCTAAACTTTAGATACAAGTTCGATTCTTGTCGGGGCTACTTTTCGATTGCGACTAAAACTTCAGATACAGTCCATTCTTCTCCGCCACTTTTAACCGATTAAACTGTGTAGATTTTAAGCACGTATCGCTTTTACGTTCCTAAAGAACAATTTTTTTAAACCTTATTTGCCCATAGTTATTTTTCTATAGTCCTGTAGTTGAAAAACGATTATTTCCGGTATAAAAAATTATACTTAACCGGATTGGATTTTTAATTAGAAAATATCTGTAATTTAATTTTCAAGAACTGCTTATGACCACTCCCGCCGAACTTTCAAGATGGGGCGTACTTGCTACCCGCTATGCAAAAGTGCAACAACGAAAAATTCTGTCTTTAGATGGAGGTATGATGATTACTTGCGGGGAATTGAATTGTTCAGTTGAGATATAATGAAGCAGGCCATAGAAGAACGATTGATAAAAAGAAGATACGTTAAAGATCATTCGAAACTTTATTAAATAGCTCACTAAA
>DASQJI010000014.1:0-10847 GCA_035631175.1 Parafilimonas sp. | reverse complement strand
CGGTGCCGCTTTCATGCGCCCGTTTGCTCATTACTGCGTTGCCGCCAAACTGATTGATCTCGTTTAAAATGAGTTCACTATCTGTCACTACGAGTACTTCATCAAATAAGCCGGTGCTTACTGTATTTTCATAAGTAGTTCTTATAATGGTTTTATCACCGAGCATCTGCATGAGCTTCGCTGGAAACCTCGTGGAGGCATAACGAGCTGGTATAACAGCGATCTTTTTCACCTGAGCAAATGTATAAACGAATTGCCTGAATGATAAATAAGGAAGATCAGGTTAATAACTCTGATATCAGTCATCGCGGAGTGCGAGGATGAACAGACATCAGTATCTTCATCGAAAATCATTTTTCGATGGTTAAATATCTGACTGCGATCTGCTGCTTACTAGCTGTTTTCACCGATGCACAAAAGACAGATGAAAAGCTGGAAAAAAAGATAACGGAACTTCTGAAAGGATTTCATGGGGACGTTGGTGTTTATGTGCGTGATTTAAAACATAACCGGATAGTTGAAATAAATGCCGACACCGTTTTTCCAACCGCGAGCATTGTAAAGATCCCGATTCTAATAGGCATCATGGATAAGATCCAAAAAGGAGAGTTGGATTATCATCAGCGGCTTTTGTATACAGATTCGTTGTTTTATGACGAGGGCGACGATATTCTTTCAAGGTTCAAGGACAGCTCTTCGATTGAACTAAGTAAGGTGATGATGCTCATGCTGACGATTAGTGACAACTGTGCAAGCCTTTGGCTGCAAGGGCTCGCGGGTGGCGGCGCAAGGATCAATGCGATCCTCGATAGCCTCGGGTATAAATACACGCGCGTGAACAGCCGAACTCCCGGGCGCGAAGAGATACGTGAAGTTTATGGGTGGGGACAGACAACACCAGGAGAGATCGCGGTCATTATGGAAAGTGTAGTGAACGGTAACATGCTGAGTAAAGCGTCCAGCGAAAAAATGCTGCGTTTGTTGAGCAGGCAGTATTGGGACGAAGAAGCGCTGAGCCAAATTCCTCCGGGCGTTTTTGTGGCAGATAAGAATGGCGCCGTCGATGAAAGCCGCAACGAAGTTGTCTATGTAAACAGCAAAGAGAATCCATACATCTTTTCAATTTTTACCAAGAATAATTCAGATACAACATGGGAGCCTACGAATGAGGCGTGGGTGCTGACAAGAAAGTTGTCAGCATTATTATGGAGTTATTTCAATCCAAAAAGCGACTGGACGGCAGCGCAGGCGGTGAAATAGATTTTTCGCTGGTTAATTAACACGGTGTGAGTTTTCAGCCCGGTAGCTGATGATAGAATAGCTTATATTCGCGGCTCTTCTATGACGGAAAAGATTCTAGTCCTCGATTTTGGAAGTCAGTACACACAATTGATCGCACGCGCCGTAAGAGAAGCGAACGTTTATTGCGAGATCATTCCTTATCACCAGTCATTCACAATTGACGAGACACTCAAGGGCGTTATACTCAGCGGCTCTCCGTTCAGCGTGAATGAAGCAAATGCGCCTTCCGCAAATATTCCGGCGTTCATAGAAAAAATTCCGGTGCTTGGCGTTTGCTACGGGGCGCAGTTAACTGTGAAGGAATTTGGAGGAATAGTTGAAAAATCGAATAAGCGTGAATTTGGCCGCGCAAGGCTGCACAAGCAAAAAGATGACATATTATTGGCCGATGTGGTGGATGAAAGCCAGGTGTGGATGAGCCACAGCGATACCATTACAAGATTGCCGCAGGGCTTCGAATTGCTGGCTACAACGGGCTCGATACCTGTGGCGGCATTTTATAAGCATCAGAATGGAACAAAGCCGCTGTATGGTTTACAGTTTCATCCGGAAGTTTATCACTCCACTGAAGGAAAAAAGATCATCCGGAATTTCCTGGTTAATATTTGTGGATGCCAACAGAATTTCACACCGGCGTCGTTCATTAATGAAACCGTAGATAAACTGCGTCAGCAGATCGGAGATGCGCATGTGATAATGGCATTGAGCGGAGGCGTTGACAGCACGGTGGCCGCGACGCTCATCAGCAAAGCTATCGGCGAGAGGCTCCATGGAATTTTTGTGGACAATGGAGTGTTGCGGAAAAATGAATTTGAATCGGTGCTGCATACCTATAAAGATCTGCACCTGAATGTAAGAGGGGTCGATGCAAAACAACAATTCTACGATGCGCTCGAAGGCAAAGTAGATCCTGAAGAGAAACGAAAAGCGATTGGAAGAACATTCATCGATGTATTTCAGCATGAAGCGTTGACTCTCAAAGAAGTAAAATTTCTCGGCCAAGGCACTATATATCCGGACGTCATTGAAAGTATGAGCGTGCACGGACCGTCCATGACGATCAAGTCGCATCACAATGTTGGCGGGCTGCCTGACACGCTGCATTTATCCTTAGTTGAGCCTTTGCGATTCTTATTCAAAGATGAAGTGCGCAAGGTTGGACTGGAACTCGGAATTCCTGCAGACATGGTCAATCGCCATCCGTTTCCGGGCCCCGGTCTTGCCATCAGAATTCTGAGTGATGTAACGGATGAAAAGGTCAAGCTCCTGCAGGAGGCAGATGATATTTTTATCAGTTCTTTAAAAGAAAAGGACCTGTATAATCAAGTGTGGCAGGCCGCCGCTATTTTGTTGCCGGTAAAAAGCGTCGGTGTAATGGGCGACGAGCGAACCTATGAATATACGATCGCATTGCGGGCAGTTACGTCTGTCGATGGCATGACTGCAGACTGGGCGCATCTACCGTACGAATTTCTTGCACATGTTTCAAGCGACATCATCAACAATATACGCGGGATTAATCGCGTTGTCTACGATATCAGCAGTAAGCCACCTTCCACTATCGAGTGGGAATAGGCATTAAATTTGTGTCTTCCTTACCACGTTTATGCACAGATCCTTTCGGAAAATTTTAGTCCTGCTCATTTTATTTCTCTCCCTTTTTAAAGCCGCACACGCTTCAGACACCGTGTATGCACCGGTACGTGTGGCGGTTCTTGTACCGCTTTATCTCGACTCGGCGTTTAATGGTTACGAATATCATCTCAGCAACACCAAAATCCCGCAATTTTTTTTGTCCGGATTGGAGTTTTACAACGGCGTGATGATGGCTGTAGATACTTTACAAAAGCGCGGCGCAAACCTGGACGTTTGGATATACGACACGCATAAAGCAGGGGCAAACATGCAGACGATCATGAGCGAATTACAACCGATGAATTTTTCGATGATCATCGCTTCTTTGTCTAATTCAGCCGAACAAAAAGCTGTGAGTGACTTTTCTGCAAAGAACAGCGTACCGGTGATCTCAGCGACGTTTCCGAACGATGCGTATCTCAACTACAACCCGTTCTTTGTAATGGTAAATTCAACCTGGAAAACGCATATTGACGCCATATACAATTTCCTGGAAAGAAATTACCGGGGCAAAGAAATAATTTATTTGACGCGAAGGGGCTCTCTGGAAGACAAGATCATGCAGGAGTTGCAGGGGATGAATGCGGACAGGGCAGTTACATTTTTCAATATTGTGCTGAACGATGAGTTTTCTGATAATGATGTGCTGTCTCACCTCGACAGTACTCGTGATAATATTGTTGTCTGCGGAAGCTTGAACGAAAGTTTCGGCAAGGCAATTATAAAAACCCTCAACGCAAATGGTGAGAGCTATTCATCAGTTTTAATCGGCATGCCAACGTGGAACGGGATGACCGGCACATCAGGGAACGCATGTAATCACATCCAGATCGTGATCACTACGCCTTATAATTATTTGCGTGATAAGACAAGCCTAACATATTTATCAGAAAATTACCGGGCGAATTATTACGCGCGGCCAAGCGATATGGTTTTTAAAGGCTATGAAACCATGTACCACTTTACTAATTTGCTTTTACAATATCCTCAAAATTTTATCAGCAGGCTTTCAGACAATTCGTTTAAAGTTGCAAATGATTACAATTTCGAACCGGTAAGGCTTTCAAAGACTTCGTTCGTGCCTGATTACGTCGAGAACAAAAAGATTTATTTTATCCGCATCATAAACGGCGACGTACAATCTGTGGAATAAAAAAGGGGCAGTGATTACCGCCCCGTTGATTATATCAGTTCCAAAGAGTAGGTCTTCTTTGGTGCTCTTTTCTCATTCGTTGGATATTCCAAAGGTCAGCTAATCCGAACGCCTGCTTTGACGCCGGCTGAATTGCAATATCCGTTGCCACAACTTCCTTCACTTCGATGCAGAGCCTGTCTAATTCTTCCTGTTCAAGATAAACTTTTGAACTGTTTAATTCCTGTTTCATATTACACTTTTTGTCTGTTAATAAAAATCTTCAATGGCAAACAAAAGCGTGTTATGAATTTATTCAGATGGCAGGCAAACATCAGTAAAAACGCGCAGCGTGGGTTTTACCGGGAAGGAGATGATCATTTCCAAATTGGTGCCGCAAAGGTAGGGACTATGCGGTTAAGAAGCAAGAGAAAATCCTAAATGAAAGCTTAATATCAGTATCCTGGTTATTATATAAGCGCTAATATATTCCAGCGTAACGCTAGTCATGCAAACGCATGTTCAGCATACTGTCGATCTTCCTGAAAAGGTGATACGGCTTGTAAATGCGCCAATCGGGAAGGTTGATCAATTCGATATAGTTGTTTAGCTTTTTGCGCTTGAAATCATACTGCGCAGCTTCACTCATGTTCAGAGCGACGACCCACCCTTTGTTTTCGTTATTTTCCTCGAACCATTCCTGGTAGTAGTCTTTGTCGCCGCTGTGAAAGTTGAGCACATTTTCTGTTATCAGGATAAATTTGGAAATCCCCGTACGCATCAGGAAATCGATGACATCTCTTTTTAAACTCATAATGTCATTCTCGATCGCGTCATTCCATTCACCGATCATTTCTATTACAGCATAAGCTAATTCATAGTCAACGTAAATGATCTTAAGATATAGCGTTTTGCTGCCGAATTCGTCCCATTGCGGGTGTATATAATAGTTGTAGATGGCCTGCGAAAATTCAAATTCACTATACACCCGGCCATAAAACGGTGACTTTGGATCTTCTTCGGCTGTATAAATGTGTCTCCAGTTATAAAATGGCTCTATATCATGCATACATCTTCGTCACTTTTTTCACTCTGCAACTTTTATTTTACTGTTAAGGCCGGCAACTCTTTCATGCGCCCATTGTAAAGCTAGTTTCAATTGCTGTGCCATAGTAAGATCGGTGTTATCAAGAACCAGGGCGTCCTTTGCTTTTCGTAACGGGCTTACTTCGCGATTGGTATCTATGTAATCACGCATTTCAAGATTATCCCTCACTTCTTCGATGGTGATATTTTTATTCACTGCGAATAATTCCTTAAATCGTCGTTCAACTCTAACCGCAATGTCCGCCGTCATAAAAATTTTCAGCTCTGCATGTGGAAAAACGGTGGTACCAATATCTCTGCCATCCATCACGATCCCTTTTTTTACGCCCAGTTCCCGCTGCCTGACAAGCGCAAACGCCCGCACTTCTTTTATCGCAGCCACTTCACTCACCTTTTCACTGATGATCATATCCCGGATGAGCGTTTCAACATTTTCGCCATTTAGATGCATGTCGCTCGTGCCGGAGATGGGGTGATAAACAAATGAGAGCTCTATATTTTTCAGGGAGGTATTTATTTTTTTCAGGTCTGAAGGGCCGATCGAATTCCGCAAAAAATACAGGGTGATCGCCCTGTACATCGCACCGCTGTCTACGTAGGTGTAATGCAGCTCCCGCGCAATTTGTTTTGCCAATGTGCTTTTGCCGCAGGAAGAATATCCGTCAACGGTGATTACGATCTTTTCCCTCATGCAGCAAAGCTGAGTAAAAATTTTAAAAGGAGAAAGAAGTTTATTGATTGATCACTTCAACGCCCGGATGTTTCTTCGCATCAAAACTGAATTCACTGTCTGCAAGCGTCGCATTGAGGTTAACGTTTGAAAAGGTGATCTCAATTTTGTTGTCTGATTTGTCGATGATCAAAGCCTTCGTGATGAGGTTGCTTGATTTGCTGACGAAGATCGTGACCTGTTTAAAATTTTTTCGCTTGTCAATGGGCGTGAGCAATATTTGATAATTTGTGCCAGATGAAGAAATAAGTTTGGAAGTAAAATCGGTTTTACTAAATCCTGACAGGATCTGCTGAGGTGAAAGATCATCTGGATCACTGTTATCTGCCTTGCTCACAGTTACCTCATCGCGGCCATTGAAATTCCATTGTTGACTGCCGTTGCAAAACACCTGGTTGTCGCCTTCCTTTACGTAATACTTATTACCCTTTATTTTAACGACGCCTTTTGCAGTTCCCTGCAGATGATTCGACTTATCTTTTTGCGTCAGCGAAAAATTTGTAGTAATTCCTTTCGCGGAACGAAGTTTTGAGGATGCCCGATCGAGGATCTTTTGGGCGTCGTCACCGCTGGACTGCGCGTAAAGGCTTACCAGCGTCATTGGTACAAGGCACACTAAGAGAAAAAGTTGTTTCATGAAAGATTTTTAACAGGATCATTTAGATCGCGAAATTCGACTTGTTTAAAATGAAAGCGTTTATTTCCAGCAGATTACTTAACACGAAACGCTGATATTTTTATTTTTATTAACGCTCGTCGCCCTTCTTCGAGCGCGGTTATGACTAATTTGCCCGAATAAATTATCTTTGCGCGCTTTATGAAATTCCTGGGAATAATTTTGAGCCTCGTTCTACTCGCTTCCTGCACGTCTAAATTCGGGAAGGTGCTGAAGAGCAAGGACAAAGAATATAAGCTGAAAATGGCTGAGCAGTACTATGCGAACAAGGATTACGACAAGGCTCAGCAGATATATACCGACATATTGCCTTTGTTCAAAGGAGATCCGCGTTTTGAGGATATATATTATAAATATGCAAACACGGCGTATAACCAGAAGGATTACCTGAACGCTGAGAACCTTTTTAAAATGTACTCGGAAAACTTTCCCAACAGCGAAAGGGTAGAAGACGCGGAATACATGCGCTGTATGGCGTATTACAAACAATCACCGAAAGTGGACCTGGATCAGACCAATACGGCGAAAACCATTGCATTGTTGCAGGCTTATATCAACACACATCCTGATTCAAAAAGGGTGAAAGACGCTACTGACATAATTGATCAATGCAGGAAAAAACTGGAAACAAAAGAATATAAAAATGCGCAGCTATATTACGACCTGGGTTTTTTTAAAGCTGCGAGCGTTGCGTTCAATGTGCTGATGGATGATTTCCCCGACTCGGAAAGCGGTGATATGTATGCGCTAAGTTCAATAAAATCTTATTACAGGTATGCAGAGAACAGCATTACTGACAAACAGGAGGAAAGGTTTGAGAAGGTGATCTCGCAGGTTGATGACTTTACCGAGCGTTTCCCTGACAGCAAGCTGATGGCAGACGCAAATAATTTCAAAACACAATCAGAAAATAATTTACGAAAAATTCAAAATCAAACTCAAAATAATGAGCAAACTAAGGCGACAACTCAGCGCTAATACGCCGAACATTGTTGAAACAAAAAATCTTGTCGACATAAAGGCTAAGACCGGAAACCTTTATGAATCTATCGCGATCGTTGGAAAAAGGGCAAACCAGATAAACATTGCTCTAAAAGAGGAATTGCACAATAAGCTCGAAGAGTTTGCCAGTCACACAGACAGCCTCGAAGAGATCCATGAAAACAAGGAACAGATCGAGATATCAAAGGCATATGAGAAGATGCCTAACCCGGCAATCCTGGCAACGCAGGAGTTTATGGAGAACAAGATCTATTATCGTAAAAACGATGACGATCTTTTCCGTTAAGCGGCGTAAGACTTAATTTTAATCCCGCGTTCGCGGGATTTTTTGTTTTGAGAAATGCTTAAAGGCAAAAAAATATTACTTGGCATTACAGCAAGCATAGCGGCGTATAAAGCGATCCTGCTGGTACGCTTGCTTGTAAAACATGGCGCAGATGTAAAGGTCATCATGACGCCGGCTGCTAAGGATTTCGTTTCTCCGCTTGTCCTGTCTACGCTTTCCAAAAACAAAGTGCTTATCGGTCTCTCAGAGGATGATGCGTGGAGCAACCATGTTATGCTCGGCCGTTGGGCCGATGTGATGCTTGTTGCGCCGCTCAGTTGTAATACACTTGCGAAGATGGCGACCGGGCAGTGTGATAATCTTCTGCTTGCCGTATATCTTTCCGCGACATGCCCGGTGGTGCTGGCGCCGGCTATGGATGAAGACATGTGGCATCATTCTGCTACAAAAAGAAATCTTCGAACGGTAAAAGAATTTGGAAACCTGATCGTGGACGTTGATACGGGTGAGCTGGCAAGCGGGCTATATGGACCCGGCCGCATGGCTGAACCGGAGAACCTTTTTTTGTTTTTGATAGAAAACTTTTTCAGGCGCGAAGAATTGAAAAGCAAAAAGGCGTTGATAACTGCCGGGCCAACATACGAACCGCTCGATCCGGTTCGTTTTATCGGTAACCACTCATCGGGGAAAATGGGTTTTGCGCTGGCTGAGGCATTGTATGAACGGGGCGCGGATGTAACGATCGTAACCGGGCCTACGCAGCAGCAAAAAAAATATAAAGGAATAAACATCGTGCAGGTGTCAACCGCCGACGAAATGTATGATGCGTGCATTAAACTGCATAGCCACATGAACATTGAAGTGATGTCGGCGGCCGTTGCCGATTATAAGCCTGCCAACGTATCGCCGGAAAAAATAAAAAAGCAAAAGAATGACGTTACGCTTACGCTTGAGAAAACAAAAGACATTCTCGCGGCATTAGGTCAAGACAAAAAAAACGGGCAATTCTTAGCGGGATTTGCGTTGGAGACCAACAATGAACGCGACTACGCGAAAAACAAATTGAAGGCCAAGAATGCCGATATGATCATCTTGAATTCACTGCGTGATGAAAACGCAGCCTTTGGATATGATACAAACAAAGTTTCCATTTTCTTTGCAGACGGAACGGAGAAACAACTCGCCCTCGCTGCAAAAAAGGAGATCGCTGATCAAATTGTTGACCTGATTATACAAAAGTTGGATGCTTAAAAAGTATTTACCGAATATTCTTATCCTATCGGCTGCGCTAATTACAAATCTCTCTTCGCAGGCGCAGGAGCTGCAAGGCAAAGTGACCGTACTGGCGCAACAGGTTGGTGGTAGTGTTGACAGAACGGTGTTCACGAACCTTCAAAATCAACTCACGAACTTTATCACGCACCGTAAATGGACCAGCGATGTATTCCAGCCGCAGGAAAGGATCCGCTGCAATTTTTTACTCAATATTCAAAGTGTGGACGACAATAACGTTTACCAGGCAACATTATCGGTGCAGGCCGCGCGCCCGGTTTATAATTCGTCGTATCAAACCGCTCTGATAAATTGCCAGGACCCGGATGTTGATTTTCGCTACGTAAACTTTCAATCGCTGGAATTCAACGAAAACAGGGTGCAGGGAACCGATGCGCTTGCCGCAAATCTCACGGCAATATTTGCGTATTATGTGTATGTGATCCTGGGCTTCGATTATGATTCGTTTTCACCAAAAGGCGGCGAACAATTTTTTCAGAAAGCGCAAAATATCGTGAATAACGCACCAGAATCTAAAGATATAAGCGGCTGGAAATCTTTTGACGGCGCGCGGAACCGGTATTGGTTAGCAGAAAATTTGATGAATTCGAGGTACAACAATTTTCACGATATCATTTACAGCTACTATCGCGACGGCCTTGACAATATGTACCAGAACAGTGAAGACGCCCGGTCAAATATCCTTGACGCGTTGGAGCAGCTGCAGGACTTCAATCAACAAAACCCAAACACGATGATCGCCCAGTTCTTTGTACAGGGGAAATCCGATGAATACATAGGCATATTTAAGAAAGGAAATCCACAGGAGCGCACGCAGGCGTCCCAAATTCTGTCCGTGATCGATGTTTCCAACGCAGGCAATTATAAACAAGAGTTAAAATGAATTTACGCCTGCCAATGCTTAGCTGCCTGGTGTGTTTTTTTTCCTGTACGCCGGAAGACCAAAAAATTCCGCCCGAGATCATGTCGATCGATTCAATGAAAGTCATCATTTGGGATATGACGCTGGCTAGTGAGTACGCGTCGCATCAGAAAGAACTGGACACCGCCCGTAAACCGGTCAATACCGCTTACTTCACCGAAGTTTTAAATACGCATCACATTGATAAAAGCACTTTTACGCGCAGCTTTGATTTTTACCAGGCTCACCCTGCACTAAATAAAATACTGTGGGACTCGATAACTATTTATGCACAAAGGCAGCGGCCACAAATATATAGGCCAGGCCAGAAAGCAAAGATCGATTCGCTCCGTCGTACACAGCCGCTTTAAGTTTTTATTAAACAATATCGATCCGCGCTGCTCGTTTTTGGTTTGAACACTGGCACAACAATTGGCAAATCAAAATCAACGTCACGGCTAAAAGTAATTATCTAAAGAAATTTTTCTGTTGCTCGCGTAACATTTTCACAAATGGCGAGTCAGAGTGTGACCGATTATTTTTTTAGCTATTAAAAAATCAAAAATTTTACCAAATGAAAAAAGTTTTTTTGTTCGTATGTGCAACGCTAACCCTTGCTGCGATGGCTTCAGCGCAATCCTTGCACATTGGCGCAAAAGCAGGTGCTAACATGAATAAAATTGACGGACAATCGTTTAAACAAGGTTATGAACTTGGTTACCAATTAGGCGGCTACGTGGAACTGAATTTCAACAAGAACTGGGGTATTCAGCCGGAACTTCT
>DASQJI010000013.1:0-7388 GCA_035631175.1 Parafilimonas sp. | reverse complement strand
TGGCACATTTTTTACGCCGATTTCTTACATGCAGAGCAAAGTAAGATTATTCGGCCACCCTGTTCACCCTATGATCGTCCCTTTTCCCATTGCGTTTTATACCGCCACGCTTGTTTGCTCAATAGTTTACGCCTCTAACGGAAATACATTCTGGTTGCATGTTTCATTCATCGCGAACTGCTCAGCACTCGTAATGGCGGCAGTGGCCGTGCTGCCCGGATTGATAGACTGGCTGTCAATCCCCGAACTTACAGATGCGAAAACGACCGGATTAAAACATATGGTCGCAAACGTTTTTACTTTGGGACTGTTTACTGCAAACGCAGCTGTCACTTATCCGAAACTCGATGACCCTCATCCGGCAGTCCAGTCGAGTATTATGCTGACGGGTTTCGGTTTTTTGATTATGTTATACGCAGGATTTAAAGGATGGAAAATGGTGCAGACCCATCATATCGGTATCGATGCTCCATCAGATGCTGAGGTACCGGATGAAAAAAATGACGTGAAAAATGCAAATGAAATATTTTCTGAGACGACTGCTACACCAAAAAGAGGCTCAGGGGAAAATCAAAAGAGCGAAACAGTATAGCTCGGAGACAGGGGCAACTCACTCCTCTCCCTTCAACCTGTCCACGCAATTCATCATTGAACGGAACTGGTGATAATTGCCTTTCCAAATTTGTCCCTTTAAGGCAGTTTTGATCTGCGGATCGATGTCGGTGCCGTTCGCGTACCAGTCGCCGTAAGTGTGATCGATCATGTACGTTTGAATATAGTTCCACTGCTGTTCGAATTTGTCATAATAATTGTTGCGATCATTTGGAAAAAGTTTACTCATCATGAGAAGAGAATTGAGTTCTTCTGCCTGCGACCACCAGTTCTTTTCTTTGCTGATAATAGTAAGCCCGGGTTTGTTTTTGAAATAGTAACCTGCGTCGTAAAATCCGCCCAATTTATCGTCCCACGCATTTTGCAGAGCATGATCAACCATTTGCTTTGCAATGCGCAAAGTTGCTGTATCATTTTCGATACCTAATGCATGCGATGCCTCAAGCAGCAGGTAGCTCGTTTCTACATTATGCCCAAAGGAAACATAATCAAGTCCGTGATGTTGCACGATGTATGTGTCAGAAGAATCGCTGATAGAAACGGGTGTCCAATCTGGCTGAAAGAATAGCGTAAGGTACCCTTTGGTGCCGATCATGGTATCTCGTATGAGCAGTAACATTTCGTATAAACGTTCGCGGACAATCGCGCTTTGCCAAACAGGATACAACTCTGTGAACGCCTCCAGCAAATGAATGGAGCTGTTTTGATCTTTATACCCCGTTTCTGCAGTGGCCGGTGTGGTTGCAGTTCTTTTTATTGGCGTGCCATCGCGCTGCATGTGCTGGTAATAGCCTTTATGCACCCGATCATGGCTGTGGTTTTCCAGCCACATAAAAGCTTCCTGCGCAAAATAAACGGCATCCGGATCGTTTGTCAGTTGACAATATGCCGCGACCGCATAAATGCCGAATGCATTTCCATAAGCGTTCTTTGTTGAATCAATAACATTGCCCTTCCTGTCGACCATCGTATAAAAACCGCCATAACTTTTATCCCACATCACGTCGTGCAAAAACTTATAGCCATTTGCCGCGAGTGTTTTGTAATAAACAACGTTCGGATATCTCATCGCCGCTTTTGATGTTGACCATGTGTGCCGCGCCTGGGTGACAATGAATTTGTTTTGATTTGATGTTGGTTTGAAATCATATGTGAATTCAGTTAAGAACCCGCCATACATCGTATCCATGTTTTGAGGATACCATGCATGAAGCATTTGTTGAATCGTAGTTTCCATTTCACCGGCGATCTGGAGGCGTTCGGTTGTGTCCTGCACGACCTGTCCACTGGAGCTTGAGCAGATAAACAATGAGAGGATGAGAACTCTAATGTTCATAATTGAAATATCGATACTTTTTAGTTTGCGCGGTTGAACCTATTACTTTTTTTTGAACCCTATCACATTTAGACCGCAATAGGCGCAAGATAGGCGACAGTCGATTGAAGTTCTCATATGGTTGAAGTGTGCGAAAGTCTTCACTGTGTGAAATCTCTATGTTTCGATGTGCCTGTGTGGTTCAATAAATCCTGGTAGATGTTCCTAAAGTTAAGCAAAGCATGAATTTCGTTTCTCTCTTAGTTTTGTACCGATGGGCCAAAAGAAACTATTGCGATTTGAAGAACTAAAAACGTTTCCAAATGTTTTGGAATATCCAACCGGCATAGCTGGTAGATGGCATGAGTTTTTTGAAAATTCAAATCCGATCACACTTGAACTCGCCTGCGGCAAGGGCGAATATGCATTAGGCCTGGGCAGATTATATCCGGCACATAACTTTATTGGTATCGACGTTAAAGGTAACCGCATTTGGAAAGGAGCAAAGACTGCGCTCGATCAAGGCTTAAAAAATGTAGCATTCCTGCGAACACAAATCGATAAGCTTACAGATTATTTTGCTACAGATGAGATCAGTGAAATCTGGATCACATTCCCTGATCCGCAATTGCGTTTTTCCAAAATGAAGAAAAGATTAACCCATCCCAAATTTTTGAGGTTGTATAAAAATATCATGCGATCGAATGGCAGCATCCATTTGAAAACTGATAGCCCCGCACTGTATGAATTCACGAAAGCGGTTATCGATCTTTATCACCTTCAGTTGGTTCACGATAACGATGACCTGTATGCCGGCGAGCATATAAATGAAGTACTGAAAATAAAAACACATTACGAACAACTGGACATTGCGCAGAGCAATAAAGTGCAGTACCTTGCTTTTCGGATAGACAAAGCATTGCCAAAAGAAAAAGACGACCAATTAAAACAACTATTTCGTGAGCAAGCAACTGAAGGATGAGGATGACGATTACTATTTCAACAGCGGCGGACTTGTTGTGTTCACAGCCGAATATCTTTTGGAGCGCGGATATTGTTGCGGTAACGGATGCCTCAATTGTCCGTACGATTATAAAAATGTTCCTGAACCGAAAAGAACGGAGCTGCTGAAGAAGAGGAGGGAAGGGAACGGTCAGTAGCGTCTTGAATGTGAGTGGTCAATTGTGAATGGCTCTCCCATTCCGTAGCGTTTCTTCGTTCAAAGGTATAAATGGCACAAAAGCCCGGAGGGATTTAACTTCATTAGCCCCGGATGAAATCCGGGATTGCAAAATAAGCGCGATGAACCAACCCCGAACGGGGTTGAACAACATTACACCGATGCCTGCAAAACCACATTTAAAAGATCCTCTCAACAAACATTCATTCTTTGAGGATGTTTGGGACGTGGCTCGTCAAATTCCAAAGGGACGGGTTACCAGCTACGGAGCGATCGCCAATTACCTGGGTACGAAAATGTCGGCCCGCATGGTGGGCTGGGCGATGAATGGCGCATCGAACGTGAAACCAAAAGTTCCGGCGCACCGCGTGGTAAACAGGAACGGCATGCTCAGCGGGAAGATGCATTTCGATACACCGGATCTTATGCAACAGCGCCTGGAAAAGGAAGGAATTGAAGTGAAAAAAGACAAGGTGGTACAGTTTGACAAGTTATTTTGGGACCCGGCAAAAGAATTGACTCTATAAAATTCGTTGCAATTTCTACAAGATGAATTATATAAGGCAGGTCGAGATCAGGTGGAGCGACCTGGATCCTAATTATCATGTGCGTCATTCGGCGTATTACGATTTCGGTGCCTATTGCAGACTGGCCTTTCTGAACGATCACGGTATCACCCCGGAGGTAATGCTTAGTCATTCTTTAGGACCGGTACTGTTTAGAGAAGAATGTGTTTTTAAAAGGGAAATCAATTTCGGAGACAGGGTTTCGATTTATTTGACGCTTCGCCAGGCGTCGCCTGATTTCAGGAAATGGACCATGGTTCATGAATTGTGGAAGAATGAAACAACCCTTGCGGCGGTGATCACCGTTGATGGAGCCTGGATGAATACGCAACAACGAAAAATAATTGCACCGCCCGACATCTTCAAAACTGCGTTTGAGGCGATACCAAAGTCAGATGATTTTAAAATAATCTGACTAAACGAAGTCTTTGCAATCTGCAATCGTCAATCTGCAGTCTACAATCGAGTGCCAATATCAGGCATGGTTTTTAATGCTGTTAGGTTATTCTTTTAACTTTAAAAACACCACTATGGAAGACATGATCAATCTAAGCGATTTGCTGAAACATGAGATCCTCGACCTTTATTCAGCAGAAGAGCAGATCATCGATGCCTTACCGGGCATGATCGAGAAGGCAAGTAATGGCGAGCTGAAAAAAGCGCTTCGTCAGCATCTTGAAGTAACGAAACAACAGAAGAACCGCCTCGACCAGGTAAAAGAATGGATGGGCGAAGGCAGCGAAAACGGAAAGGGAAACGACAAAGGATTTTTTTCGCGGATGTTCTCCGGCAACAACGGTTCCGGTGGCGAGAAATGCAAAGCGATGGAAGGCTTGATCGCCGAAGGCGAAAAAATGATGTCTGCAGATGCAAGTGAAGAAGTTTGCGATGCCGCCATTATCGCTTCTGCACAAAAGATCGAGCACTATGAGATCTCCGGCTATGGCACGGCAAGAACCTACGCAAGAGAATTACAACTCGAAGATGTAGCGCGTTTGCTGGAACAAACACTAAACGAAGAATACCAGGCCGATGATCTGCTCACGAGAATTGCTACCGGTCGTATCAACCTGGAAGCGGAAGCCGCAACTGAGATAGACGATAATCGATCTTCGAAAACTTCGGGTGGACGCAAAAGCGCAAACGGCAAGCCCTCTTCCTCATCAACCAGGGTTTCGTCGCGCCAGGGTTCAGAAAAAACGTCTGGTTCTGAAAGAAGCAAAAGCTCTTCTAATGGCAAGAGCAACGGCAGGAGCAGCTCTTCAAACAATAAAAAGAGTTCGTCAGCAAAGAATTCATCAAACAAGAACGGTTCATCTAAAAGCAATCGCTCAGCGAGCTCGTCAAGGTCCGGAAGTAAGAGCCAAACTTCGAAAGGCAACAAAAGCAGCAAACGCTCGTCCACAAATAACAAAAAACAACGCAGCAAAAGCAGCGCATCTCGTTAGCAGGCTCGCATAATAACTCATGGTTCAAGTAATCTTTATGTCGAGTAACTCGATTGTGCCCTGTGGCTCGTGCCGTTTGAAAACTTCGGCGTGAAGATTCCGGCGTTGATTTGATCATCGTGCAACATCCGGGACAACGGGAAGGCTTTCGTTCCCTGCCTCATTAACGGATTGTACGGCGAAAAAATAATTGTCTTTTGAATAAGGCAGCTGCATAGCCGTGTCGGTTGTGAAGAACTTCTTTTGCCAGAAAGCGCTGGTGGTCTCGCGCATGAGCACATAGTAGCCTTTGGGTTTGCCGAATTTCGGAGCTTGCCAGTAAAGCTGTGTGAAGTTGGTCAATCGCTTCACCTCGATCTTCACGGAATCCGGCATCCCTGGTGCTTTCGCCAAATTCGCGAGGTTGCAAAGATTGAGCGCGGTGTTCTTTCGAAGGTATTCTAAATCTATATGGTCCGCAAGGTCGCCGTATTTAATTCCGTTTTCTGTTCGTACATCCTGGTGCTGGCGGGTATAATTTTCGTCCATCTCGGTAATGCGCACCGCGGCGAACCCGTCTTGTACATACGGCAGATGGTCGCCACCGCGCAGGAACCTGTCGTTGCGGTATATTAAAACCACTTGCAGGTTGTCCACATAACGCTCGCCGGTTTCTTTTACATAACGGGCGAGTTGTCGCGCCTTGCCATCGTTCTCAAGCCCAAGCGTCCGAATATTCGTGGCCGATTTTTCTGTTTCGTATGCCGGCAATCCTTCGCTGAACACACGCACCTTTGTGTTGTCAATAATATTTGTTTCATTGCTGTTGTTGCTCCCCATAATGTCATTATTTAATACAGCTTCAATATTCCAATTTTCTTTTTTTGCCTTGTTTGCCATATAAGTAGAACCGAGTAATCCCTGTTCTTCACCGCTTACTGCCACAAAAATTATAGTTGCTGGAAAGGAATGCTTACTCATGATCCTTGCACACTCCAGAACTGCGGCTGTTCCGCTGCCATCATCGTCGGCGCCGGGTGCATCGCCCGTTCGGTCCATAACGTTACTGCGCATGTTGTCGAGGTGACCGCTGATGATGAAGATGCGCGTATCGTTTGCATTGGTTCCTTTCAACGTCGCCATTACATTTCCAAGCAACAATGTTGTGTCAACGCGTTTACCATCCGGTTGTAAAGTTGTTGTATCGATAATAGCCGTAAGTCTGCCGCTGGATTGTTTGGCAAACTCGTTAAACTTTCTCAGCACCCAATTCCGCGCCGCCCCAATTCCACGCTTCGGATCCGTTTGTGTGCTGAGTGTATTTCTTGTACCGAAAGCAACAAGCGTATTTATATAGGATCGCAGAGAATCGGGTGAAACTTCTTTTACCATCTGCTCGATTTCCGGATCCCTTTGAATGAGGGTCTGCGAAAACAAATTATTTGTCGTGAAAAAGAAGGCTGCAAAGAGAATTCGTTTCATGAACAGAAGAAATTTGATGAGGTTGACAAATTCGTTCTCAAAGCTAAGTTTCCGCGATCTTTCATCATCGCCGCTCGAGCAAATTCTTCACGGCGACGTTTAGTATATTCAATTAAATTCGCCGTGTTGAATATGAAACTTGTTTTTATTCTGCTGCTTGCTTGCTGCCACTGCTGTCTACTTTCCCAGCCAATTTCAAAGGACACATTGTATCTTCTTAAACCGGATCGCGTTTTTGACGGCGAACAAATGCACGAAGGTTGGCAGGTGCTCGTAAAGAATAATAAGATCATTGAAGTTGGAAACATCAATGCGAAAAACGAAAATGCTGAAGTAATAGAATTAAAAGGCTGCACATTGTTGCCGGGTTTGATTGAAGGACACAGTCATTTATTTCTTCACCCATACAATGAAACAAGCTGGAATGACCAGGTGCTGAAGGAATCGAACGCAGAACGTGTGGCAAGAGCAACTGTTCATGCCAGGAATACTTTGTTCGCAGGGTTTACAACCGTTCGGGACCTGGGCACTGAGGGCGCAGGTTACGACGATGTTGGATTGAAACAGGCGATTCAAAAAGGAATCATTCCCGGACCGCGCATGCTTGTCGCGACGAAAGCGATTGTTGCTACGGGGAGTTACGGTCCAAAAGAAATGAAGGATGAGATCGATGTTCTAAAAGGAGCAGCAGAAGCTGATGGGGTGGATGCGTTGATAAAAGAAGTTCGTACACAGATCGGAAAGGGCGCAGATCTTGTAAAGCTGTACGCAGATTACCGTTGGGGGATCAACGGCGAAGCGGAGCC
>DASQJI010000012.1:0-2906 GCA_035631175.1 Parafilimonas sp. | reverse complement strand
TCCTGCGATATCCTTGACCACGCGGACCTTTTAATTCATCATTGGCAAGGGGGTAATAATAATTCCGGGACTAATTGTATTCACCCTTGCACCACGTTTTCCCCACCGAACAGCTTCAGCTCATTACCTGCAATGAGTTGCCACGTTTTGAAAGTTGATAAGCATGAAGCGAATCTTTTATCTGATCAAGTTGAAGAAACGGAAGGCTAAGCAATTCTTCAACCGGCGTGGTAGCAAGCGCTTTATTTTGCTCAATTGATAATGGCGGTAACGATGCCCTGATTGGGATGCAATGACAACACAAGAGCCATCGTTTGCAATCACATTTCCAAATTCTTGCAGAACTAACGCGGTTCCGTATAGGTCAACTTTAAGAATGGTTTCCGGTGAAGCTTGCGACGGAGAAACGCCTGCCGCGTGGATAACGCCAAATACTTCACCAAGCAATGTAACTTTTTCGACAGCTCTATTCACTTCTTACCCTTTCTTTCTTTTCAACACGACGTTGTATGCAGACAGCAACGCTTCCATTATAATTTCTTTCGCGACAGTATTAAGCTCGAAAGTTGTCGCTCCTTTTTCGCCCCATTTATTTGGAACGGCGTAAATATTTACATTGTCAATTTCACAGAAAATTTTTTGTTCTGCGGGTGTTAGAAAAATATTCGCAGTGTTATTTGTTTCGAGATAAGTACAGAACATTCGTCTCCCAATGATCTTAAACCCGATCCTTTCAAAATGCGGAACTTGTTCTGTGTGCGGAAAAGAGAGAGCCATTTCACGGAATGTTGCAGCGCTGATCATTCTCTCGTCGATTTGCTACCATCTAAATGTTTCGAAGATCAAACGGCATTTTACGGACGCGTTTTCCGGTGGCTGCATAAATTGCGTTACCTAAGGCAGGTGCAAACGGTGGCAATCCCGGTTCTCCAACGCCTTTTATCTTTCCTCCTTCTGCGAGAATATGAACTTCGATGTCCGGCGTTTCATGCATGCGGACAAGCTGGTTGTTGTAAACATTGCCTTCCACAACTTTTCCGTTCTTAAATGTAATGCCAGGCTTTGTTGCAGCTCCAAGTGCCATCACTATGGCGCCTTCAACCTGGTTTTTTACATTATCCGGATTAACCACTTCGCCCAAATCGATGACGGCATAAACTTTGTCGATCTTGATTGACTTGTCGGCGTTGTATGTCACTTCCACCACCTGCCCGCATAAGCCGGCAAAAAATTCCCATTGCGCTACGCCTCTTCCTTTGCCTGCAACCAATGGTGTATCCCACTTCGACACTTCTTTAAGTTTAAGTAAAACCCTTTTAGCGTCGGATGGTTTTGAAAGTAATTCTAACCGGAACTCCAATGGATCTTTCTTTGCTTTATTTGCGAGCTCGTCCAAAAAACATTCTTGCGCAAATGCAAGTGTTGAACTTGTGACCGATCTCCACGCTGCGATCGGTACATGAAAATCAGCGCGCACATATGATGTTCTAATATTTGGGATCTCATACGCCTGCTCAGCAATGCCTTCAACCATTGAACCATCAACCTTGTTGCTGTCAAACTCGGCCCGGTTTGCCTGTTGCAATGAAGGGCTAATCACTTTATGCTCGAAGGACATTAATCTACCATCGCTTGAAAAGCCGCCCTTCAATTTCGAAAAGGTCATGGGTCTGAAAGGCCCTTGTTCTGTCGTGTCCTCACGGGTCCAGATAACCTGCACAGGTTGATTAACCTGTTTTGCAATATTTACTGCTTCGATGATAAAATCCAGGTTCAGTCTTCTGCCAAAACCACCGCCAACAAATTTTGCGTGCAGTTTTACATTGTCAGGTGTAAAGCCAACACGTTGCGGAAGATCATTCGGCCCGCTTCCGGTAATTGCGCTTGCTACCTGCGTCGATACCCATACTTCTAATTTATCGCCTTGCACTTCGGCGACGCAATTCAATGGCTCCAATGGATGATGTGCAACAATTGGCGTTTCATAAAAAGCTTCGATCGAATTTTCTGACGAAATGTTCAATGAATCAACCGAACCAGCATTGTTATCGATCAAGCCTTGTTCGTTTGAAAGTGACCGCAAGTGATCTTCGTAAGTTGATGAGTTGAATGTTTCAAAGCCTTTCGTATCCCATTCAACCTTGAGCTTCTTTCGTCCATTTAAAGCTGCCCAATAAGAATTGGCAATTACGGCAACACCGGTAAAATGATAAACGCCGACGACCCTTTCTGCCTTAACAACTTTTTGAACACCCGGAACTTTCATCGCTTCGCTTGCATCAAAACTTTTCAAAGTGCCTCCAAGAACCGGGCATCTTTCCACCGTCGCATACAACATATTTGGTAACTGAACATCGATGCCGAATTCAGCCGCGCCATTTATTTTTAATGGCACATCAGGCCGCTTACTGATCTTACCTAAGATTTTGAAATCTTTCGGGTCTTTGAGTTTTGGTTCTTTTGGTAACTCGAGTTTCGACGCTTCTTCTACGAGGTCGCCGTACGTAAATGTGCGGTTTGTTGGGCTATGAATTACTTTGCCATTTTCTGCATAACAACTGGCTTCATCGACCTGCCATTTCTGACTTGCTGCTGTGATGAATACAGCTTTTGCTGAAGCACCGACTTTTCTCAGGTCAGTATAGCTCGTTCTAACCGATGCACTGCCTCCCGCGCGTTGACGGTCACCGAATTCTTTTTCTCCGTTTGATTGTTTAATCGTTACCTGGTCAAGTGAAACCTCAAATTCTTCCGCGATGAGTGCGGGAATCGATTGGAATGTTCCCTGGCCCATTTCGGGTTTTGTGTTGAAGATCGTAATGGCTCCGCCCGGCTCAACGAGTATGTACGGCGTAAAATTTTTTGCCTCGCCGATATTGAAAGTTTTGCCGGGAGTTCCCTTAGCA
>DASQJI010000011.1:0-3261 GCA_035631175.1 Parafilimonas sp. | reverse complement strand
GGACGCGCACTTTGCCTTATTGCAGGCGATGCAGGAGATCGATCTTATCATTGGCAAGGAAGTACTCAAGCTTATGCCGCAAAAAATGGACACTAATACTGTTAACACAAGTGACGATAATGTAACATCAAATGTTGGCTTTATAGGCACAACCATCCACCGCAGTTGGGGAACACAGAAAAATGTGGACCTTTCCATTATCGGCAACTCACCGCTCGTCGCGACGCTTAATGCCTTTCTCAATACGCCGGTGCTCGGCGGCATGATGAGCAACGGGAACAACAAGATCATCAAGGTGCAGGGGTACAAAGGACAACTGCAAAAAGAAGATAACGGCAGTGGACAAACTAATTACACAATACAGATCCCTTTGGGGAATTCCCTCATAACGTTTGCTGGTAAGAACTGCACAGATACTCAAATAATGGCATGGGCAAACACAATGCCGCTTCAGCAAATAGCAAAACTCATACAGTAGATATCGCTCGGATGCTACCGGCTAAAAAAATACAACTCGCAGATTGACAGATTCCATAAATCTGGCATGATTCTTTAATAAGTAGTCCATTATTGAATTACTTTAAAAATACTGTCATGAACACAAAATTTTCAGGATTGATCCTTGCAGGTCTTGCTGCATTTGCATGGTATAAATATTCCAAGATGAGCCCTGAGCAAAGGAGGAACCTCGTTAATAACGTTAAAGACAAGGGCAAAAAAATATATGATCAATATATGCCCTCCAAAGCGAAGGAAACCGTCGAAACTATTTAATGTAGCACGTTGATCTCTCAACCTGCTTACGTAAGCAAGACATCATCTCCGGTCTCACGGAAATGATGACACAAAGCGATGACTACTTTTTTCATCGCTTTTTTGTTTGTTTACTGGTCAACATGTCCAGCGTTTCCACGCCGCTCGCGCACGAGGACTCACCCATTACTAATTTATAAAGCGATTTTGCAGATGTATGGTGGAGTGTTAGCAGTCACCATGAAACCTGATGAATATCATTGGGACGCCGTTGAACTTGAAATAATTTTGGTAAAGCGTCGCCACATGAATTCAAACATTTTACACAAACACGATCCGGTCGTAGATCCAATACAGGATGCGCCTGCAGTTTCCATCATCATGCCGTTTGAACCCATGATGGTGCCCAAAGCCGAACTCGAGCTTCGTTTAAAACATGCGGCAGAAACCGCCGAAGCCGGATTGTTAGCGAACTACAGTTTTGAAAGAACGATGCCCGTAATAGTTAAACTAAGGCTATTGCTGCTACACCTCAATTACAATTCTAATAAAAAAAGCATAGTCATCTTTGTTTCTCCGTTCACAGAGCAGGTATATTATCTCGGTGTTCATGTGGAGGAAAAGGTCATCGTCGATGAATCGTTTGAAATTCGTGATCTGATTTACAACAAAAAACAAGACGTCAAATACCTCGTGCTTTTATTAAGTGCAGAATCAAGCAGGATCTATCTCGGCAATTGTTCACCGTTTCAATTAATAAAGGCGAACGTCCCTGACAACATACTTGCATATAAAAACGATATCGCAGAGCGCGTGGCAAATTTTTCAGATCCGGTCAAAAGGAAGGAGATATTACTCGAAAAATTTTTGCATCACATGGACCAGGGCTTAAAGTATGTACTGCATGTTTACAACCTGCCGGTCTTCGTGCTCGGGGCGGAAAAAGTGCTTGGTTACTTCAAAAAAATTTCAAAGAACAGGGAAAAACTGGCTGCTTTCATTCATGGCAATTATGTGGATGCAAGTGAGGCGGACATCCGGAAAGTTTTGCAGCCGTACCTGAAAGACTGGCGAAAGATCAAAGAGCAGACTATTCTGCAGGAAGTTGAAAGAGCAAACGATGACGGCAAACTTGCCAGCGGCATCGAAAATGTATATGCGGCCGCAATGCAAAACAACAGCAGGTTACTTGTGGTCGAAAAGGACTTCACGTATCCTGCACATTTGCTGATCAACAAAGACAAGGCTTACCAACTTTCTGCATCGAGCGTATCATTTTACATAAAGGATGTCGTTGACAACATCATTGAGAAAGTTTTGAAACACGGCGGGGATGTGGAATTTATCGATGACCTGCAAGAGCACGAACATATCGCCCTCATTCAATATTACTAAATCAGAAGTCGCCGCCCCTTGCCGTCAGTCGCGTTCAAACCTGCCGGTTTTTTCGTCGATAATTATTCTGAATATCACCGGCCGTACACTGTCATGAGCATTTTCTTTCAGAGAGCTACTGCTGACTTTGATATGTATCATTTTTTCGGCTAACGCTTTTATTGCTTCGTTCCGGCTTCGTTCGTCCAGCAGCTCATCGTAAGTACCCCACAGGATGACGCTCTTCCAATTTGTAACATTCTGCACCTGGTCTACTTCAAAGCAAACATCCGGATGAGTGCGCATCATGTCAATTTTCAACCCGGGCATTGCGTGCGCAAGAATATGTTTGCCGTCGTACACGTAATTGATCGGAACGACATATATCTTGCTGCCTACCCCGCAGCCGATCCTTCCAACAATATTGTTTTGTAAAACCTCATCTATTTCGTTATGCGTGAGACTACCTAACATATTATTTTTTGTCAAGCTGAGAAATATTGTAAAGAGTCTATTACGCGCTAAAAGTCCTTTTGTATGCATTCATAATCGAGGATCTCAATCGTTTTCTGATACAACATCTGCGCGCGTTCATGACTTGAAGCGATACATACCATGCCCAATTTTCCGTACTGGGAAAGCGCTCCTATCAGGTGAAACATCACACCTTCCTGCGTGGTGCTGTCATACATCAAGCCATGAAACATAGCAATGTCGATAAGATCTGACGGCGTGAGCCCAATGTATGCCGGCGACTCCACGTTGTCAGAAGCAAAATAAAACCTCGACTGGCCATTGGGCATTTGAAAGCATCCCGACGGTGCATCATACACGCCATCGGTAAGAAACTGAAGCATTAAGAACGGGTGTGTAGTGCCGCCCTTACGCAGATTTATTTCAAGCGCGTAATGGCGCCAGCTATCCTCGGTGAATGCACTTAAAAAGTCAATACTGAACCTTCCAAGCACGCCCTGTGTTGCCATGAGGTTTGCCACACGTTCTGCCATGTATGCGACTTCTGCTGCATATTCTTTTGCGGCAGGAAATGCCGCTCCGATGAACACCTGGTTTTCTTCACCGCCAAGAACCTGGTCGTGCGTGCTAATAATTTCCACTTCACCCAGTGGATTGATA
>DASQJI010000010.1:0-2267 GCA_035631175.1 Parafilimonas sp. | reverse complement strand
ATCTCATTGGATGTACGAATTTCGATTTTCGATTGCAGATTGGCGATTGCAGATTGCAGATTGCAGATTTTTTTCAATTCGCCTGCCAGGGCCACGGCTTTGGACTTTTTCATTTTTTATTTATTTGGATCTTGTGATTTGTTTCTTGAATGTTTTATTATCACCTGTCATTTGCTTTCTAATTTTTCTCTCGCCTTTTGAAATTTAATAGCAAGCTCCTCGACGTCATGAACGTCTGCCCAATCAGATCACAGAAGGCCTTGATCGGGCATCTCATTGGATGTACGAATTTCGATTTTTCGATTGCAGACTGGCGATTTCAGATTGCAGATTAAAGAAGTACGCTGACTACGGAGACGGCTTTGGAGTTTTTCATTTTTTATTTATTTGGATCTTGATATTTGTTTCTTGAATTTTTATTCTGCGCTTGATTTGCTTTCTGAATTGGCGACGCTTTTAAAGTTTTGTCTTTTTAATTTCTTTGGATCTTGCTATTTGTTTCTTGAATTTTTATTCCTAAATCTCGCACTTCATTTCCATATTCAGCCGGTACACTCCGTCTCACTCCTTTTTCCCTTCCTTTTCTGCCAGTTCCTTTTTATATTCGTCTACGTCCCAGTCCACGTCGAAACTTTTCAAATAATCAGCCAAAGGGCCCAACCCTACCGACGCTCTTCTCGCATCGACATTGTCCGGATCCTCCAACGGCAACAAGAAATTCTTTCCGGTTGTGGTGTCTGTGGCTACCTGGCTGCCATAGATCTGCTTTCTTCCTTCACGGATCGCAACGCGATCTTCAAGCAAAGCAAGATTAGCCGGATGTGCCTGTTTTTTTGCAACCGCCTCACGCATCATCGGCAAATATTTTTGCTGCACCGCCAAAGGCGAATGCTGAATGACGAGGAAGATCGTCAGCGCTCCCATGCGACCGACCTTATCATATCCAAGCCATCCATATTCGTCAAGGATCTTTGTCACTTTTTCGAGGTTCACAGAATCCGCATCATCCATAAGCTTTAATTGCCGCTGCACAACCTGCGACTGCATTCCTGAGTCCTTTATCAGTTGAACAATATCCCGACGGTATCGTTGATCTTCGATGTAAACAGTATCCAATATTGCTACCACGGGTTTGATGTAATTCGCTTCAGCCGCTTCTTTATTTTTTGTAACCATGGCCAGCACGTCTTTCCATCGGGCATCGTCATGTAGAGAGTTTAGGTCCGAATCGATCGTAATGTGCGAATAATTGTCGTATTTGTTGTCGCGGGCTGCCTTTAGCAAATGAAAGAACGCAGAATCTTTTTCACCGGCAAGCGCCCAGGAGCACGCCGCATTGTACCGGTCATCCTGTGTTGCCTGTCCACCATTTAATGCAAAGGCTTTGGAATATGTTCGTGCAGACCTATCGTAATCTTTACTGTAATAAAGCTGTTCCGCTTTTTTCACGGTGTCTTTGTAGGCGTTGGTGAGCTGAGCGTTTGTGTGAAGAAAAAGGAAAGCGCAACCGCACAGCAACATTAATTTGATCTGTTTCATAAATGGCATTTTCAGTTAACCAAAACTATGGTGGAGACTGAATGCAGAATTGCACTTTTCGGACAGCTTTGTTAATGGAATGTTGATGTTACAATGAAAGCGAAACATAATTACCTTCCACAGAAACCTTATCAAAAAACGAGGACGGATTTAGCCCCGTATATTTCCTATACATGCGGATCATGTACGACGAGTGGCTGTAGTTGCTTTCATAACCAATGTCTTTATACCGCAACTTACCTCCGGTTTCGAATTTCTTTTCGAGCGAAAACCGAAATTGATATATGCTTTTCAATTCAACCGGTGAAAGGCAAATGTGTTTGTTGAAAAGACGCGTAAGATTGCGGGGGCTTGTACCCAGGCGGCTACAGATACCGGGGATCGTGTGTGGTTGTTCAAGGTCACTTAGTAATGAGATAGCATCATTCAGCAACGGCATTTCCATTCCGCAATATTTCTTCAGCAGATATTCTTCCATGAATGACAATTGTTCGCGACGCGTTTTTAATGAAAACACTTTTTTGGAAAATCCATCAAACGGAAAAAATTTTTCAAGTGGTATGTATGAGGGATCACCATCGTTCTTTTTAACCAGGTCGCACAAGTGGCCGGGGATGTAATGATTTACGCCAGGCGGATAAAAGACGATCGTGATATTTGGAGTCCTTGCGGTGTCGATCACTTTAACCGGGTCGATCCTGTTGATATGCAATAGCTGGCTGAAGTTA
>DASQJI010000009.1:0-12689 GCA_035631175.1 Parafilimonas sp. | reverse complement strand
TCGCGACGCAGCGATCGTGCAGGACACTCAATATGTGGCTGCAAAGTCGAACAACATGCACATAGAGATACAGCTCGACGAAGGCCATAAATATTATTTCGGAAATATTAGCTGGAGTGGCGCGACCAAGTATTCAGACTCTCTCCTCGCTGCTTTGCTTGGGATAAAAAAAGGTGATATCTATAACAGGGATATCCTCGACAAAAAATTGGGCATAACGATTTCTCCCGAAGGCGGCGACATCAGTGGCTTATATATGGATGATGGGTACCTGTTCTTTCACGTTGACCCGGTAGAAACGGCGGTTTACGACGACACGATAGATTATAATATCAAAGTGTATGAGGGACCGCAGGCGACGTTCAAGAATATCAAGATCAGCGGCAATGACAGGACAAAGGAGTATGTGATCCGCCGTGAATTAAGAACATTGCCGGGTGAAAAGTTCAGCCGTTCTGATGTGATCCGTTCACAACGGGAAATTGCAAACCTGGGCTTCTTTAACCAGGAAAAAATCGTTCCCGACATTGTGCCCGACCAGGAAAATGGTACTGTGGATGTTAACTGGCAGGTGGAAGAAAAATCCGGAGACCAGCTTGAGCTCAGTGCGGGCTTTGGCGGCGGCATCGGCGTTACAGGAACACTCGGGGTTACTTTCAACAACTTTTCGGCAAAGAACATTTTCCGCAAAGAGGCATGGGACCCGCTGCCAGTTGGCGACGGGCAAAAGTTAAGCCTGCGTGTACAAAGTAACGGTCGTGCTTATCGCTCTTACAATGCTTCCTTTACGGAACCCTGGTTTGGTGGCAAAAAGCGTAATGCTTTTTCTCTTAGCTTCTACGATACCAAATTTGCAAACGCTTACGACCCAACCACAGGCACCTATACAAAAGTTGCTGCAGACACCTCATATTTCAAGACGACTGGTTTCACAGTAGGATTATCAAAGCAACTCAAATGGCCCGACGATTATTTTTCAGCAGGCGTTGCATTTACGTTTGCAAGGTATAAGCTCAAAAATTATTACATAGATCCAACAAATTTGCCCGGCTACAATAATGGGAATTCATATAACATGAATTTGAAGTTTACGCTTCAGCGTTACTCAGAAGATCAGCAGATATTCCCGCGTACCGGTTCCAATTTCATGCTTAGCCTGCAACTTACTCCTCCGTATTCTTTGATCGACCCAAGCCTTGTACATGCAGTGAACCCGTATGAATGGATCGAGTATTACAAATGGCGTTTCAACGGAGAATGGTTTGTGCCGATAGGAAGGGCTGGAGGACCAGATCACAATAAACAATTCGTCATGAAGTTTGCGGCGAAGTTTGGGTACATGGACCGGTACAACACCGCACTGAATATTTCTCCGTTTGAACGCTTCCAGGTAGGCGATGCGGGCTTAAGCAACAGTTATGCTTTATTGGGGTACGAAATAATTTCACAAAGAGGTTATCCGGTTTATCAAACTTCGGATCCCAAGGTCAATCCTGACCAACAAGGAGCTTCAGAATACTTTACCATCTTTAATAAGTACACGCTTGAAATGCGTTATCCATTCGCTTTAAATCCGAGCAGTACGATTTTTGGTCTCACTTTTTTCGAAGCAGCAAATGGCTGGTATTCATTTAAAGAATACAATCCCTTCCGGCTGCGCCGGTCTGTGGGGGTGGGTTTACGCTTCTTCCTGCCTATGTTTGGTTTGCTTGGATTTGACTACGGCGTTGGCCTCGATCGTTATGGACCAAACTCATCGATCAAAGATGCATCGAGGTTCACGTTTATGCTGGGTTATGAGCCTGAATAACTACATTTAACACACCAATATTTGATACCATTAAAATTGTTGTTATGAAGAAAGTCTTACTGGCAACCCTTTTTGTGATTGGTGCGGCATGTAGTGTAAACGCGCAGAAGTATGCCATCATCGATACGAAATATATTTTAGGGAAAATGCCGGATTATGTGGACGCCGATAAAAAGCTGCAGGCTATCAGCGATCAATGGCAGAAAGAGATCGATAACCTGCAAGCTCAGTTGAACGACATGTATAAGAATTATGATGCTGAACAGTACATGCTTAGCGATGATCTGAAAAAGAAACGCGAAGACGAATTGTTCAATAAGGAAAAAGAATTGCGCGATCTCCAAAAGCGCCGTTTTGGATACCAGGGTGATCTTTTCAAAGAAAGAGAAAAGTTGGTGAAGCCCATCCAGGACCGCGTTTATAACGCTGTGCAAAAAATGGCCGTTGCGCACGGCTACGATCTGGTACTGGATAAAAGTGAAGGAATTACCATTATCTTTGCCGACCCCAAATTGGACCGTAGCGATGATATCCTTCGTGAATTGGGGGTTAAGGATTAAACAATCAAATAAATCAATACGTAAAAAATGAAGAAGGTTCTCACTGCAGTATGTGTTCTCACTGCTTTATTTTCCGTTTCCCGCTCAACTGCACAAACAGCAACATTCAAAGCTGCGGTTTTCGATATAGATATCATGGTTCAGGCCCTTCCTGAATACCGGGGCATTGACAGCTTGACGCAGATCTACGAAAGAGACACGCTCGGCTCTGAATACCAGATCTACCAGAGCGAATATCAGCGTCTCGACAGCACATTCAAATCTGATTCTACTCTGAAGAAGCCTCAATCTGTTCTTGATTACACGAATAATCAAAAGCAACAGATGGCATTTAATCTTATTTACTGGAACCAGATCGCACAAAATAAATCGGATAGCTATCGCGGCAGATTAGCCCAGCCATTATACCAAAAAGTGTTGGCGGCTTACAAGAAAGTTCTTTCCACAAGAAAGTACAACCTCATCCTCAAGACAAATACATATGAGGTGGGTACACAGATCGACAACCTTTTTCCGCTTGTTGCCAAAGAAATGAATGTGACTTTGCCGCCGGGTTTAATGGGCGATCCTAACCAGGCCTTGCAGGAACCGCAAAATTTACCGCAATCAAAGCCGGCGTCTAATCAATAGTTAGAAATCATATCACACGAAAAAGACCATGCGAGATCGTATGGTCTTTTTTGTTTAATCATTTATCTAGCTGTTGACGGATGACGGTTGGTAGATGACAGGTTAATCGACCTTCGCTCGGTCTTCAGTAGTATCTAAACTCTCAACTCAGATGCTCAGAATCTATATGCAACTCCGAGCCCTTTTGCCTTAGGCCACGTTGCAGGATATATGCTAACGCGATCAAAATTCTTTATCTTATGTAATTGCGGCACGAGGATGCCGGTACTTGCGCCGAGCGCATACCCAAGAATGCAGTCGCTTAAAAAATGCTGACCCGCCTGGTACCGGTAATATGCTGTCACCGCCGGCACAGCAGCCGAGACAATCCACAAATAAGTTCTGAATTTTGAATCCGGATGCAAGTCGCTATACACTTTGGCAGCATAGAAGCTCGCACATGCAGATGCTGCGACATGGCCCGCGTAAAATGAACGCTGCGAGTTATTACTCAGTTTCTTTTCTAAGGGCACCTCTTCTCCACCATACACCAGTGGACGACTACGGTCTATCAATCCCGCACTCAGTGTATACATACTCGATGTAATGGCAAGTGCTTCCGTGTACATGACCAGAATTTTCCCTGCCTGGTTGCGTTCCGTTTTGTCAACAAGCAGCACTGCGACGGGCATACCAAAGGCTGCAAAAAACGGAATGTAACTCGCGTCGTTCGCATTTTCATCGTAATAACCCGCGTTCCCGCGATCAAAAAAAGGAATATCGTCTTTAGTTTTTGTTGCAAGTTCTTCCTGGGTAAGGTCATCTTTATTTTGTATAAGTGATAGCCCGACCGCACTTAATCCAAATCCTGCTGCAAGCACCGGCCCGTCGACCTTCCACTTGATATGATAAACACTGGTTTGAGGAATTTGTTGAACAGATTTTTCCGGAGCAAAAGATCGAACCGAGTCTTCGGTTTTTAGCGCAGCATTGTTCTGAGATGTGATCACCGTGTCCTGGGCATAAGTATTGCTGAAAAAAATGCCCATTAACAGGCAACAGTTTAGAAGCTGTTTCATAGTTTATTGATTTTATTTAAAGGTTTGCTTGACGTTCAGACAGGGAAGGAACTTAATCTTCCCAGACGGTGAGGCCTTCGCTGCAGTTAGCGCAGATGTCAATATTCTTGCGACTCTTCATTAACTCACTGCGAAACTGTTTATAATTCTCGTTATGCCATATGTCTTTAAAAGACTGCGTCCGGAGGTTCCCCAACCGGTGCATGGCATCCTTGTCGAAACAGCAAGGCACGACCAGTCCATCCCATGTAATGACATTTGCGTGCCAAAGTTTCCAGCAGTGATTGCTTAAGCCGCTTTTGATCTGCATTTTGCCGTTTTTGTCTTTGCGGTAACGGCTATACTTATCTATTGAAGGAATGAGGTGATTAGGGTCATTATCGTAATCGTATACCTGGGCAGTTTTGAAACGAACCTGGTCCACACCCGTCTCTTTGGCCAAACGCTTCACATCTTCCACCTGGTGCTCATTGGGTTTTACCACGAGAAATTGAAAGAAAACGAAAGGTGTCCTGCTCTTCAGTTCTTTCTTCCATTTCACAATATTTCGCGCCCCTTCCAAAACTTTTTCGAGATTGCCACCCACGCGATATTGTTTGTAAACTTCCTGCGTCGTTCCATCGATCGAAATAATCAGGCGGTCCAGGCCACTTTCAACAGTTCGCCTCGCTTTTTCATCGTTCAAATAGTGCGCATTTGTTGAGGTAGCGGTATAAATCCCTTTATCATGCGCATACTTTACCATTTCCAAAAAATCCGGGTTTAAAAACGGCTCCCCCTGGAAATAAAAGATGAGATAAAGAAGTTCTTTGTGAACGGCGTCGATCGTTTCTTTGAAAAAATCTTTCTTCAACATGCCGGTCGGCCGTGTAAACTCCCGAAGGCCACTTGGACATTCGGGGCAACGCAAATTGCATGAAGTGGTTGGCTCAAAAGATATCGATATCGGGTAACCCCATTGAATTGGCTTACCGAATAATTTAGTCAACTGGTAACTCGTTATAACCTTTGCAGCGTTTAAACTGCGACGCAGGCTAAGTTTGGATATAAGATTGATACTATCGTTCCAGTTGAAATAGCGCATAAAGGATTGTAAAATTACAATTATAGACGTAATGGGCTGCTTCACTAAAGAAAGGATATGTTATATTGTGATGACTCCCTTCAATTCGATGTTCATGAGATCAATTGTAATCATTGTAATGATAGGTTTTGCTCTGCAATCCACAGCACAGCCCACACGTATTGATAAAGCTATACAACTTGCAGAATCGGAAAAGCAAACATTTGCGGCTACCCATTATGCAACCGCGCAGTCGCTTGCCTCGGGAAATTTTGTGGTCGATTATTACCGATGCGAGTGGAACATAAACCCGGCAATACGGTATATCAGCGGAAGTGTCACTTCCTATTTTACGATCACAACCGCTACAAGCCAGATCGTTTACGATCTTAGCAAACAACTCACTGTCGACAGTGTTCGCCTTCGTAAAAAACTGCTGTCCTTCTCGCAAAAACTAAACAACACGCTTGTCATTCATTTTTCAACAACACTTTCACCCGGAAAACGAGATTCGATTTCTGTCTTCTATCACGGCACTCCGCCTGACACCGGTTATTTCGCAGGATCGTTCGTGCAAACAACACACGGCAATAATATCCCTGTATTGTGGACACTTAGTGAGCCGTACGGCGCCATGGCATGGTGGCCTTGCAGAAATGGATTAGATGATAAAGCTGACAGCATTGATATTTACATCACCCATCCGTCTCAATACAAAGCGTCTTCTAACGGCATCCCGGTAAGTGAGATGCCGAACGGTGCCTCGATCACTTCCCATTACAAACATCGCTATGCAATTGCCTCGTACCTGGTCGGCATCGCTGTCACTAACTATAGCGTTGATTCAAGAGTGATACCGATCGGTAACCACAACGTACCGCTTATTCAATACGTTTATCCGGAAGATCTGACAACGTTTCAGAACAATACATTCACCGTCTCAGAGGCATTGCAACTATACAGCAGCTACTTCGGGTTGTATCCGTTTGCAAAAGAACGCTATGGCCAAACCGAATTTAGCCGTGGCGGCGGAATGGAGCACCAGACAAATTCTTTCGTTACAAGCGCAACTGAAAATCTCATGACGCATGAGCTCGGGCACCAATGGTTTGGTGACAAAGTGACTTGCGGAAGCTGGCAGGATATATGGCTAAATGAAGGATTCGCCACCTATCTCGCAGATATGTTTTATACAGAAATGATCGATACTACCTACTATATGCCGTACGTTGAAGGAGACCTTTCTTATATTGTCTCTCAGCCCGGCGGTTCAGTTTGGGTGAACGACACCACGAGCATCGATCGCGTTTTTGACTCGCGTTTAAGCTATAAAAAAGGCGCGTTCCTTTTACGTATGCTGCGATGGACTTTGGGTGACAGTGCTTTCTTCAAAGGCATTAAACAGTATCTCAATGATCCCCAGTTGCGTTACGGATTTGCAAGCACCGCCGACCTTCAGCGCAATCTTGAAAGTGCAAGCGGACAAAACCTTGATTATTTTTTCAGGCAATGGTTTTACGGCGAAGGATATCCCTCGTTTAAAGTTCAGTGGGGCCAGGATTCGATCACCGGCCAGGTGAACTTTATTGTGAGCGAGAAAACTTCGGTTCCATTGTCCGTTGATTTTTTCAAAGTCGCACTTCCGATACAACTTATGAACGGTTCAAAGAAAAAGACCGTCACCCTCGTCTGCAAGTTCAATAACCAACAGTTCACACTGCCGGATCCGGGCTTTAAAGTAAAATCGATAGCCATCGACTCCGATCATTATTTCATCAGCGCTAATAACAGGGCGATAAAACAACCCTCTCTTCAGTTTACCAGCGCCGCCATTTCAGCACCGTCTCTGCAAGGTGCAAAAATTTGGGTTAGTCCAAATCCAGTCACGACGGTCGCAACAGTCACATTACAGAATGTTCATGGCCATGTGCAGTTGAAATTGTTCAACAGTACAGGTGTGCAATCGTGGACTTATTCGGGTGATGTGCAAAGCAGGTCTCTGCAATTGCAAATTCCTTTCGGCTCATATGCGGCAGGAAGTTATAGGCTCGTTCTTACAGAAGCTAATGGTTCAACCAGTTCAGCAATGATAGTCAAATAATTTTCCTTTAATGGCGAAAAGATCGAAGAAGAAAAAAAAGGAAAGGAATAATCTTATCGTCATCGGTTGCTCACTAACTGCGATCCTTGTCATTTATATTGTTATAGTTTACCGGGCGCGACGGGACGAAAATGCTTCGCGGTTTGCGCTGTATCCTGATTTTAATATTGAGATCCCAATGGGTTATAAAATTCATGGCATTGATGTGAGCAGTTACCAGGGAAATATTTACTGGCCTGCCGTTGCCAAAATGCAAGACCAGGATGTGCGGATACAATTCGCATTTATTAAAGCGACGGAAGGATTGTCGAATGTGGACAGGCAATTCAAGCGAAATTGGCAAAAGGCAAAGGAGGCAAATATTACGAGAGGCGCCTATCATTACTTTCTCGCGACGAAAAGCGGACGGATACAGGCTGAAAACTTTATAAGGACCGTAAAATTACAAGAGGGAGACCTGCCTCCTGTGCTTGATGTGGAGGAATTGTACGGAGTGCCTGTCGATTCGATGCGAAATCGTGTTAAGGTGTGGCTGCAAACCGTGGAAAAAACCTACGGCGTAAAACCGATCATTTATACCAATGTTTCCTTTTATCAAAATTTTTTGGGAACCAGCTTTGACGGCTACCCGTTATGGGTGGCGCATTATTTTGTAAAGAAACAACCCGGCATTACCGAGGGATGGTTCTTCTGGCAGCACAATGCTGCAGGTAAAGTAGACGGCATCAGGACACGTGTTGACTTCAACGTATTCAGCGGCGATACAACCAGCTTTCAAAATTTGCTTGTGCATTAAGTTTTCTTTCTTGATATTTATTCCTCGCGGATGTACAACTTGAATTTATGGAATATATAGACCATTTACGGAAAGACAAGAAGCTTGCAACCTTGATCAATGAGCCTTTGCATGAACGCATCAGGCCCCATAAAAATATCCCGCTTCAATTGATAGGAAATATCATGAGCCAGCAACTGAACACCAAGGTCGCTGACATCATTTATAACCGGTTCCTTGCATTGTACAATAATAAAGTGCCCACTACTCAGCAAATTCTTGACACTGCCGACGAAAAGTTGCGCGCGATCGGTCTTTCAAATGCAAAGGTCAAATACGTCAAGAACGTGGCGGAGTTTTGTGTGAAAAACAAGGTCACCGATAAGAAACTTCAGGCTATGACCAACGAGGAGGTCATCGAATTGCTTACGCAAATTAAGGGCGTGGGAAAATGGACCGCTGAAATGTTATTGATGTTTGCGCTCGGAAGGGAAGACGTTTTTTCTATAGATGATTACGGGATTCAATCAGGCATGGTGAAACTGTATAAGCTGCATAAGCTGGAGAAAAAACAATTGCGGGAAAGGCTGATGAAGATCTCGAACAAATGGGCGCCGTACAGAACTTACGCGTGCCTCTACTTCTGGCACTGGAAGGACAATGCGCCTGTGAAAACCGAAAAATGAATTGGAATTTCGTTTTATTATATTTACGCCTATAATTTTTCTAACACTCAATTCGCCATAATGAAAAATGTTATCGGAGGCCTTTGTGCCCTCATTCTAGTATTGCATTGCTCCGCACAATACCATTATCCGTCGACAAAAACGGTTGACAGCAGCGACACTTACTTTGGTGTAACGTATCATGATCCTTACCGCTGGCTTGAGTCTATAGAAACGCCTGAAGTTGAGACGTGGTTCAAACAGCAGGCAGCCTATACCGATTCGGCACTGAGCCAGCTAAACGGCAGAGATGAACTTGTCGAAGAATGGAAGGCGATGGATAAGCTCCGCCCTGCCGTGATGAGTTCATTTAGTTATGAAAACGGCAGATTGTTTTACCGCAAAACAATGCCCGGAGAAAATGTGGGCAAGATCTATTACCGGAAGGGTACATCGGGCGAAGAACAGCTATTGTTTGATCCCACATCTTATGTACCCGGGAAAACGCTTTCAGTGCAATACATTTTGCCAAGCTACGACGGAAAAAAACTGGCCATTGCTTATTCAGAGCAGGGCGCGGAATTGTCTGTTGTAAAATTTATTGATGTTGACTCGAAACAATTTCTGAAAGATTCGCTTTATCCTACACTTTTCTTTGGAGGAGCCTGGGCATTCGACAACAACTCTTTTCTTTATGGATGGATAAAATCTGCAGACAGTAAAGACCCTGCTTCACGGCTGAATCCAAAAACCAAACTGCATAAGCTTGGCACAGAAATGAGCGACGATATCGATTATCTCAGCAATGCCAGTTACCCGGAATTGCATATTGATCCGAGTGTTTATCCATTCGTGTTTGTGAGCGAAGATTCAAAGAATTATGTTTTCGGTGGCGCCGGAAGTGTGCAGCCTGAGTTTGAAATTTACTACGCGCCTATTGGTGAATTCAACAATCAGAAAATAAACTGGAAGGTGCTCGCTAAACCTGCTGATAAACTGGTTCGCAGTTTCGTTGTGAAAGACGATGACGTATATGCCATCACTTATAACAATGCAAAAAATTATAAGGTGATTGCAACCAGCCTGAAAAATCCTGACTGGAATAACTCAATAACGATTGCTGCAGAAAATCCTGACAGAACGATTGAAGGGCTGGCTTACAGTAAAGATTACCTCTTCATTACTTACAGCGACGGCATCAACAATTATTTGTCGAAATATGATTTTGCAACGAAGAAAACCAGCGACGTTAAACTTCCTTTTTCAGGCACTGTCGGTGTTACCTGCTTTGACACAAAATCAAATGATTGTTTGATCGGCATCACCTCGTGGACAAAGCCTTATACTGAATTCAATTATAATGCGGAAACTGATGCGTTTACGCCGAGCAGTTTTAATAAGCCAGTGGTTTATCCAAAACCTTACCAGGACCTTGTTGCAGAAGAGGTTCAGGTGAAGGGCCACGACGGGGTTATGATCCCGCTCTCAATTATTCATAAAAAGGGCATCAACATGGACGGCTCCAATGTTTGTTTTATGGATAGCTACGGTGCTTATGGCAGTAGCATGACTCCTTATTTCAGCGTGCGTGAAAATTCGCTTGCAGTGCGTGGCGTCGTCGTTGCCATACCTCATGTGCGTGGCGGAAGCGAAAAGGGTGAAGAATGGTATCGCGCCGGGTACAAAACCACCAAACCAAATACGTGGAAAGATTTTATTAGCTGCGCTGAATATTTGATCGACAAACACTACACTTCGCCTCAAAAGCTCGCAGGCACAGGAACAAGTGCCGGCGGAATTCTCATCAGCCGGGCAGTAACAGAAAGGCCTGATCTTTTCGCAGCGGCTATCTGCAATGTGGGTTGTGCCAATGCGATGAGGCTTGAATTTGGCGCGAATGGTCCGGTGAACATTCCTGAATTCGGCACAGTAAAAGACAGTGCAGAATGCAGGGCCTTATATGAAATGGACGGCATGCAGCATGTGGTAAAAGGAACAAAATATCCCGCAGTTCTCTGCGTCGGCGGGTGGAATGATCCGCGCGTTGTTGCATGGGAGCCGGGAAAATTTGCCGCCGCTTTGCAGAACGCGTCCACATCGGGAAAGCCTGTGTTCCTTAAAATAAATTATGACAACGGACATTTTACAGAAGATAAAAGCGTAACGTTTGCAAACTTCGCGAACCAGTATGCTTTTGTATTATGGCAGTGCGGGCATCCGGATTTTCAGCCGAAAAAGCCAGGGCAGGCGCCTTATAAAAAGCTTTAATACATTCTTCCCGAAAAGCATTGTAGTTACAGCTGACGGTAATTCGGATTATCAATTGCGTTTTAAATCGGTCATTCCACCTTTATCACGCTTGTTCTTTTGCTGATGCCGTTTTCATTGATCGCTTCGATTTGGAAGTAATAAGGCAGGTTTTTTTCCATCGCGCTGAAATAGTATTCATTGGTATTATACACCATGATGCTCGTGTATAATTTATCAGGTGCGATGCCTGTATAGATAACGTACGCATACGCATCATCACTTCGTTGCCATTTAAGCCAGCAATTCCGGCGTTCGCTGTTGCCACGCAATGCGACGAAATGTTTTACCGTATCAGGCCTGGAACCGTTGCCATTTCCAAAAACACGCAGGCCGCTGATCGCAAATTTTCCGTCGGCCATATGAATGTTTTCAAGTTTGATGTACCGCGCCTGTACCGGTTTTTCCAGCTCAACGTAATCATGAGGAACATCTGAATGATTGTTGCTTTTGTCAACCAGCACTTCCCACGTTTTTCCATCAAGTGAAGAATATAGTTTGTATTGATGATAGAGATCTGTGCGCTTGCCAAGAATATCAGCATCCTGGTCTGCATAATTAATTTGAATTGCCTTCACCGTGCTTACAACACCCAGGTCAGATTGTATCCACTCGCCCTTGTCAGCGGTTTTTGCGCACCAATATGTCTTTATGTTTTCGTCGACAGCATTATTCGCTTCGTAAGTTCCATAGGTTGACGACACTTGAACCGGCTTGTCATAATTCAACAGCATCCAGCCGGTAAAATTTCCTTTGATATGATCTTCATTTTTCACCGACGGCAAATAAGTTGGATAATCGCCATATGCGGTGTTGCAATAAAGAACATCATCTTTATCAAAACCCGCGGGCCAAATGCCGATGCGCCGCTCAAAATTATTTTTTACGTTGAGGACTATCGTGCTTACATGCCACCAGTTGCCAAACACATCCTGGAAAGTTGCTCCATGTCCTGCGCCGGTTGCGAAGCCTCCCGGTTTATATGAAAATGGATTATGCGATTGATACGTAAACGGGCCCAGCGGATGCTCACCCACATATACGCCATCGCCATAGCCGCTGAACTCGGTGCCCGGCGCACCATACTGCAAATAATATTTCCCATTATGCTTTGTCATCCATGAACCTTCTATGAACGGAGGAAGAAAAGTATTGTCGTGATACTCGCCGAAACGTTCCCAGCCATGAATGGTATCGTTCAAATGCAGAAGTTCCTTTCGCTCGCCGACAGGTTGAAAAGTTTTGCGGTCGATCTCCTGTCCGTACGTTGGGTAAAAATTACTTGAGCCGAAGTAAATAAACATCCGGCCGTCATCGTCTGCAAACAATGCGGGATCCCATGCTCCAACCTTAAATGAATCCACAGCTTCCTTCCAGTCATCGACTGTTGGGTTAGTGCTCATCCACAACGGAAAATCCTGCGTGTATGTAGAACCGATCACCATCAATGTATCATGCAACGCGATCACTGCCGGTGCGCACAACTCATCATACACATGGTGATAAGGCTTTAAAAATTTCCGCGGAATAAATTTCCAGTGCAGCATATCATCACTCCACCAATAACCCCATTGATTGGTGGAGAACAGAAAATATTTATCCTTATATAAAACGATCACAGGATCTGCCGTCGCACGATGGCGGCCCTGCTCAGAAAAATTTGGGATAGGCGTGAAACCGTAATCGATGTTGATCGGATTGCAGTAGGTTTTTTGCTGAG
>DASQJI010000008.1:0-2240 GCA_035631175.1 Parafilimonas sp. | reverse complement strand
ACGGGATTTGCAATTGCTGCGCGAATCGCCTGGGTACTTACCGTTATCAGCGCAATGCACAATGCTGCAACACCGGCCGCGACAAACATCCACCATTCAACGTTGATGCGATACGCGAAATCCTGTAACCAACTGCGCATGAGCCACCATGCCAGCGGTGTGGCTACAACAAACGCAACAGCTACCAGTATCACAAAATCCCTGCTTAGCATTTGCACGATACCATTCACACTTGCACCGAGTACTTTCCTGATCCCAATTTCTTTTGTGCGTTGTTCGGCGATAAATGTTGCAAGTCCAAATAAGCCGAGGCATGCAATAAAGATCGCGAGCACTGAAAATGTCATTGCAATTTTGCCGACACGTTGCTCAGAACGGTACATTTCATTAAACGATTCATCAAGGAAACGATAGCTGAAAGGCAGGCCCGGCGCCAATGCTTTCCATTTACTTTCGATCTGGGGGATCAGCGCCCGCGCATTAGCGGCGTTGATCTTAAAGGATGCGGAACCTCCGCCACCACCAAGTCGGAAACATAACGGGCCAACTTCCTGGTGTAGCGTTTCGAAATTGAAATTCTTTACCACACCGATGATATCAAAAGCCGCCGTGTGACCCTGTGCATCAATGCTGGTATAAACCTTTTTTCCAATAGGATCAGGATAGCCCAAAATTTTCGCTGTCGTTTCGTTAATAATAACAGCAGCGGAATCGCCGCCAAAATCTTTAGAGAAATTTCTGCCTTTAATGATATGCATGCCCAGCGTGTTGATGTAATCATAATCCACAAACCAATTCTGCATATCGAACCCGTTCTTCGAATCCATCACTGCCTCCTTCGAGTACGTGTTATCACTTCGGAATGAATTTGAAACAGGTAAAAATCCGCTCACCGTGCCGCTCACGACACCAGGCATCTTAAGCACCTCGTTTTTAAATGCGGCGGTGTTTGTATTTAACGCGGAAACACCATCGACCACGATTACCTGGTCTTTATTATAGCCAAGATTTCTTGTTTGAATATAGTTAAGTTGCTTGTACACGACGATGGTTCCGACGATCAGCACGATCGATGCGGTAAACTGTACAACGACGAGCACACTTCTCAGGCCACCACTCCTGCCGCCCAATTTTAGTTTTCCTTTCAACACTTCAATAGGCCTGAATGCCGATAAAAAGAATGCGGGATAACTACCGGCCATTAAGCCAACAACAAACGGAAGTGCGATCAGCAACGGCAAAATGTAGGGATTAAATAAGCTTCCGATGGTCATTTGCTTGTTGGCTACGTCGTTGAATAACGGCAGCACGGCGAAGGCAACTCCGATGGCAAGCACCAACGACACCAAAACTATTAATGTTGATTCAAACAGAAATTGCGAGATGAGATCTTTTCGTTCAGTGCCAAGCACTTTTCTTATGCCCACCTCCCTCGCACGTTTCGAGGACCGCGCGGTGGTCAGGTTCATAAAATTGATACACGCAATGAGGAGTATGAATATAGCGACGGCTGAAAAAATGTACACATACTGCATGTTTCCGCTTGGACTTAATTCAAACGCGCGGTCTGAGTGCAGGTGAATATCGGTCAGCGGCATCAATGAATACACAAGTTTATTCCCGGCCTTCTCAAACTCGTCCATACTGTTTATGTTCATGAACTGTTTCGCCTGTGGCAAAACGTATTTGTCGATAAATGCAGGAAAGTTTTTTTCGAAGGCTTTATAGTCAGTTCCCTGCTTCAATTTGAGGTAAGTGTAAAAATTGTGGCTTGTAAGCTGTCCCCAATCATAATCCACATTTTTCATGGAGAAAAAGAAGTCGAAATGAAAATGCGAGTTCTCGGGCATATCGCTTACTATTGCGGTAACCTTATAGAGCGGGTTTTTATCGTCCTTTATTTCTATGGTCTTTCCGATTACATGGGTTAACCCATGGGCAGCATCCTGCGGAAAATATTTTTTTGCCGACGACTCCGTAAGCACTACGGTGTTAGGCTCAACCAGTGCCGTGTTGAGATCTCCTGCAACAGCCGGCAGTTGGAATACTTTGAAAAAAGTAGAATCTACATTCGCCACTTTTTGCTCATCGATATAATCCGTACCCTTTTTGATGAGTTTGTCGCCGTTGAATGTGTAGATGCGCGTGTATTCTTCCACCTGCGGATAATCTTTTTTCAACAGTTCACCCATCATGTCAGATGTTACCGGCATGTGCAGGTCGGCGCCGCCAAACCGTAT
>DASQJI010000007.1:0-8048 GCA_035631175.1 Parafilimonas sp. | reverse complement strand
AAACCGAGATTTAAAGAAGTGATGCGTTTAAGCGATCGCGACATGAATGTGATCAAAGGGATTTTGGACAACAGCAGGAAGTATAACAACTTCGACATCGCGGCACGCACCAGTGACAAGATCCGCTCGTTATTAAATATCACGGACTATGAAGAACCAGTTGAATTTTTAGAAACGCTGCTGAAGGATTACAATTATTTTTCAAACCAATAATAAGCAGTGCTTCCAGCCTCTTCACAACGATAAAAGATAGGCTTGGCGTGGCAGCTAAATTTTTGTAAAGCCAAATCCTGGTTCGTTTGTTGGATACACATAACCGTCTTTCACCACAAATCCTCCTTCAACAAGGTCTTTGCTCAGATCAAAACTTCCATCCAAATCAAGATATTTTGTGTTTGAACATGAGTATGCCGCATGCAGCGCTGCTGTGATGCTTATGATGCTCTCGTCGTTGCAACCCCAGAATAAATTTATACCAGCATGCTTTGCTATGGAAGCGATCTCTTTTGCCGCTTTAATACCACCGCATTTCATCAGCTTTATGTTATAAATGCCATAAGACTGCGGTGGATGACTTAAGAAGGACGCGTTTGTCGCGTCGAGGAGCGATTCGTCTGCAGCTAGTACTTTTCTTTCATTCGTATGTAGTTGTTGCAATAAATCATCGGCTCCTGCTTTCACCGGTTGTTCGATGAGTTCAACTTGCTTACCTGCGTCTTTGATAAATTTCTGCAGCTGTTCCAGAGTGTAGCCCTGGTTTGCATCAACACGAATTATGAACGCGTTGTTAAAAGCTTCTTTTATTTTGAGCACCCGCTCGACATCATCGTCCACATTGTGGCCGGTCTTTATTTTTAGCACACGAAATCCCAAAGCCCGGTAAGCTTTCGCTTCTTCGATCATTGCGTTTGTTTCCTTGATGCCGATCGTAATCGAAGTAGGCAATGGCTCAATTTTTTTTCCGTAAAAATTCAGAACAGAAATTCCGAGATATTTTGCGAACGCGTCATGCAATGCAATGTCGATAGCAGCAAGAGTTCCCGGACGGTTAGGAAAATTAGTTGCCGTTTCGTCGATCAATTGTTGAAATGCGCGGATATCTCTGCCAACAAAATTTTGAATCAACTCGCTGTTGAGATTGGCCACGGTGCTCTCTGATGTTTCACCCACTACTTCGGGGAACGGGTTAGAAGAGCCGATGCCGGTGATACCGTTTTCGAGTGTGATTTCTGCAAAGATGAGATCTGTATCGGCGATCGTTTTATAAGCGATCGTGTAAGGTTTTTTGAGCGGTAGTTTTTCCCGCCATGCTTGTATAGATCGTATTTTCATTTACAATATTCTCACAAAGATTTGGTTTTCGCGCGGAGCACACAAAGTACGCAAAGCTTTTCTTTCAATGCTAGAGTCCGAACAACGAATTTGTGCAGTTGTTTTTAGAGTAACTGCCCATGAATTTTTCGATGAATGCCGTCCCTTATGAGATCTACATTAAAGTTTACAAGCAGTCCAAGTTTTATGCGGCTTAGTTTCAAATAAGTTAGGATGATCTTGTGATGCAGTTTTTCGAGTCGTTCGACCGATTTTATTTCAATGAGCAATTTTTCATCCATCACTATGTCAGCCCTGAAGCCAACTTCTAAGATAACGTTGCCGTAAATTGCCGGGGTAGCTTCTTGCCCGGTGTAAGATATCCCACGAAGTTCTAATTCGTAGATAAAAGCTGCTTCATAAACACTTTCAAGTAAGCCGGGTCCGAGCGTGGTGTGAAGTTTATAGCAGATGTCGACGGCGATCGTTGCTAATTCATTTTCCGTCATAAGCACGAGTTTAGGAGTTGTCCCACAAGGTACATATTTTCTCATGCATGTGTATGATGTTTCGAATACGTATTGAAGTGAGTCTGGGCGCAAGCCCGCAATTTTTTTCCCACCAAGGCCGGAAAGAGCACAATGATTTGCGCAAAGGAAATTTCATATTGAGGTCAGCGTTCGAAACGGAATTTCAAGATGTATGATCTTCCCACAAAGGCGGCAAAAGGGCACAAAGCTTTGAAGAAAAAAATAGTTTAATCGTTTCGGCAAAGAAATTAAGGTCGAGGTGAAATACTTCCACGATGAAAATTTCGAAGGCGATAATTTCCCATGAAGCGCGCAAAGGGCACAAAGTTGTTTTATGCGATCTCGACGAAAGATCGCTGTGCAGCGGAATTTCTAAGCTTTCCTTTGTAAGCGCTGTGCCTTTGCGGGCAACGCTTTTTTGTTTCCCACGAAGCGCGCCAAGAGCACAAAGTGTTTGCGTGCGAAGCATTTGCGCAAAAAAAATTCAGTTGAGATGAGGTGGCTCGAACGAAACTTACCGCGGAGAAAGCAAGGCTTTAATTACCGGAATTATCTTGTCTACTCCTTCCTGAATGGGTAATAGCACCGGGATCTTAAGCTCATGCTCAAATTGTTTTTGAAATGCGAATGCTTCTTCATCAGAACATAATTCCGTGTTTAATGCAAGCGCAATAACTTTAGAATGATACATGCCGATCAGCTCAATTTCAGATTTGACTGAAGGAATTAAACCCCACTCTGGCAAGTGATCATAGTATATCCGTTTTGGTGCATGCACAAGTATTGTGTACCTCGCATTTCCGGAAACGAGTAATTCGGAGCCGCAGGGGCCACTGGGATTTCGCAGCGACGACTGCCCTTCGATAAGAATAACATCCGCATCCGTGTCTTTCCAACAACTGACGATTGCGTGTTCAATTTCGCCGGAAATAAAATCGTTTAATGTGGTGTCGAAAATAAATCCATACTTGCTACCCTGCATCCAACCGGTTTGCCCGGTATAGATCATTTCAGCGTGTATATTATTTGAAGCGCAGGCTTCCATCACCATCCTGCATGTAGTTCTTTTCCCGATCGCGCAATCCATTCCGAGCACTGCGATTATCGGCACATCGACCTCGTTGATCTTTCCATGCCAGAAATGAAGATCGAATCGCTGCTTTGGGCGGCGGATATCGATCAGCTCCACATGATGTTCTTTTGCCATGGCAACCAAACGAGGATTATCGCGCAAACCTTCGTGCAAACCGTTAACGATCGAGATGCCTGACTGAATACATTCTTCGATAACCGTTATAAAAGCTTCGGGTAAAATACCTCCATGCGTGGCAACACCAATGATGCAATACCTGATATCGCTAACCGCATGCCTGGCACTTTCTATCGAATCGAAGACAGGGATATTTCTATGTTTGCCATCAAGCACTGCGCCGGCATCCTGCCCCGCGAATGCCTTGTCAAGAACACCGACAATATTGAATCTGCTGGTCCCGCGTATAAGTCCATGAGCAGTCTTTGCATTCACTTCCTTCAGCATACCATTCGTGATCACGATCGCATTTGCTTTGTCTGATATTTCCATGTTACCTTGTTTGAGAATTTCAGTAACTTTTCTATTTATTCGCTCTTTCAATAAACACACCCGGGTATTGATGTGTTGTCTGTTTCCCCTGAAAAACTACCTTCCCGTTCACCCACACTTTGAGAATACCATCCGACAATGCAGTTGCATCTTTTATCGTTGAATTATCTTTTACTGTTGCCGGATCAAATAACACAAGGTCAGCCGCGTAACCAGCTGCAACAATGCCACGGTCTTTCAAACCGGTGTGTTCGGCAGCGAGAGACGTCATTTTGTAGACCGCATTTTCAACCGTCAGGATCTTTTTTTCACGCACGTAGTAGGCAAGCATCCGTGTGAACGCGCCATGGCTCCTTGGATGGCCGCCGGCGCCACCATCTGAACAAAGGTTTGTGTTCGACCATGATAACAATGGAATAATATCGGCATCGGTCATTGACTTCCCGATAATTCCTTCCGCGTTATCGTCGCCCGGATTTTTCTTTTCATATTCGTCTAAGATGGCGATCAGATTAATGAGTGTTTGCGCGGGACTTTCATTGCGCATCGTTGCGATTTCGGTGATCGTCTTTCCTTCATATGCCTTATTCGGCGCGAATGGAAAAACAACCGAAGCTGTGGCGTCCAGCGTATGATCAATTACGAACTGCGCGCTTTCAAGGTTTGAGTAGTCCGTTTTTGGAAATAACACGCGTAGCGTACTATACCAAAATTCGTATGGATAACAGTCCGCGGTTATGTCAATTCCCCGCTGCCTTGCTGACTCGAGTTCAGCAAGAAGTTGTGGCGCCGTTCCCCAGTCATCCTTCAATGCAATTTTAAAATGCGAGATCTGCACGGGCAGGTTTGCTTCACGACCGATATTAATGATCTCATCCAATGCATCAGACAATCCGATGTCCTCACTTCGCATATGACTGATGTATCTGCCTTTGAATTCACCGGCTACTTTCGCCAGTTGTATCACTTCATCACGTGAGGAAAAATGCGAACCTTCATATTCGAGACCGGTAGATAAACCAAGCGAGCCCTTTTTCATTTCAACGGCGAGCAACTTTTTCATTGAATCGATCTCAGGTTGCGTCGCCATTCGATGAAGATCACTATCACCCATAACATTCGCCCGCAACGTTGTTTGCCCTGTATAACTTGCAATGTTTATTGCGATAGGTTTCAATTTGATGTGTGCGTTAATACTGTCGATCGGATCGCTTTCACCATCCTGTCCTACCACAATAGTTGTAATGCCCTGGCTCAAAGCAGGGATCGCTTCAGGATGTTCCTGTAACGAGCCGTCCAGATGACTATGACTATCAATAAAGCCTGGTGCTAAAATTTTTCCGCCGCCGTCGATCACGGTTTCGCCTTTATATGCAGAAAGATTTCCGACAGCGATGATGGTTTTATCGAGGATACGCACTGAAGCTTTTCGGGCCGGCGTGTTCGTACCGTCGATTAGCGAAACATTTGTAATAAGTTGAATCGATGGAAGAGAGAAAGGCTTGCCTTCAACAATGTTGCGCGCCAGGCGTGGCCCCCACCCGCTATTATCATTGCTCAGAAGAATGAATGTGCGTTGCTTTTTTACATCACGATAAATAAGATTCCTGAACCCTGCCCAGCCACCGGTGTGCCAATAGATCTCATTTTCTTTTTCAATAAACCATCCGAATCCGTAACCATAAGTCGAATCGTTTTTCATGTGCACCGGTGTAAACGCCTGTTGCAGCGTTGATCGTTTTACAAGTTTCTCGGTGTACAGACTTTGTTCCCATTTAAAAAGATCCTCAACGGAAGAGTACATATTCCCATCCCCGGTTATGCCGTCGAAATAATTCAGGTCATCGAGTTTTTGACGCCCGTTTTCTTCTGAGAATCCGATCACATGATTAGCGGGAACCGGAAGAAAAACATTGTACATGTATGTCTCTTCCAGGTGCAGTGGACTAACGATCTTTTCTTGTATGAATTTTTCAATGGGCATCTGCGAAACGCGTTGCACGATACTCGACAGCAGGCAATAATTTGTGTTGCAGTATTGCCATTTGGTTCCCGTTTCAAAATCAAGCGGCGGTTTCAGATTGGCAAATAACCGGATCATACGTTCATTGGTCAGTGTATCTAATGGCGTTCGGTTATTTTGAAAGTAGTCGAAATACTCGGGAATGCCTGATGTATGAGTTAACAGGTTGCGGATAGTAATACCGCTGTACGGCAGTTCAGGAATATATTTTTTTATGTCATCATCCACAGAAAGTTTCCCCTCTTCCTGCAGCATCAAAACGCACATTGAGATAAACTGCTTGCTAACAGAAGCAAGATTAAAGGAAGAGTTCGTTTGAAGTGCGGCGCCTGTTCTAAAGTCGGCCGTCCCAAATGCTTTTTTATACAGAACCTTTCCGCCCTCTGCATACAACACAGCCCCGTTAAACAGATGTTGTTCGAATAAAAAAGTAAGTGCTGAGTCGAGTTGCCTGACGACAACATTGTTTTGTGCATTCACTAAAGAGCAATAGCAAATGAGCGTTGCTAAGAGTAAATTCTTTCTCATAGTTTTGATTCGGCGAATTGACATCGTCGATGCGAAAATAGCCAAACGATTAACGCGCCCATCTTAAGCCGGGCTCAGGAAATTCGTTTCTTAGTTTTATTTCTTTCCCGTATGAAAAAATTGTTGCGCAAATTGTTTCAGAAGCCTGTACTCCGTTGGGCCGATAAATTCTCCTCCAGGCCGGACAAAGAAAGGGTGTTTGCTGCATTGACGGAACTGCATGAAAAAATCGAAGCAGGCAAAGAAAAAAAAGGACCAGTCATTCCTTTCGACACCGCAACGCAAAAATTCATTATACTTTCAGATCAGCATAAAGGCACAAAAAATCACGCTGACGATTTTGCCGTATGCGAGAACAATTACCTGGCGGCACTCAAATATTATTTCGACCTGGGATTTTACTTTATCGACCTTGGTGATGGGGAGGAACTTTGGGAGAACACTATTGTGTCGGTGAAAAAATATAACCAGCCTTCATTCGATAAGGAGAAGTTGTTTTTACAACAAGACCGGTTTATAAAAATATTCGGTAATCACGACCTTGACTGGGCGAACAACCCGGCGGCGCCACTGATATTGCAGGGCATCTACGGCCAAAAAATCTCTATCTCCGAAGGATGCATTCTTAAAACAACGATCAACGACCGCCAGTTCCAGGTATATCTTACACATGGCCACCAGGGAGATATGCAAAGCGACGGTAACTGGTTCAGTAAATTCTTTGTTGCAAATGTTTGGGGCCCGTTGCAATCCTTGCTGGACATTAACCCGAATACGCCGGCAAATAACGATCAGCTAAAAACTTTGCATAACCAGATCATGTATGAATGGAGCAGTGCTCAAAAAAATCTTTTACTTATCACGGGCCACACACATCAACCCGTGTTTATGTCGCTCACACACCTCGAACGGTTATATTTTAGGTTGAACGAAGCGAAGACAAAAAACGACGCTGACGCCATAAAGCAGCTTGAAACGGAAATGCTAAAACACAAACTCGAAGGAGGTGCGATTGTCGAATTTAACAACGTGGTCCCTTCGTATTTTAATAGTGGCTGCTGTTGTTTTAGCGATGGCGACATAACCGGGATCGAAATTGCGGATGGGAGTATTCGTTTAATAAGATGGAAATACATAAACAATGTGCCGGCGAGGGAAATACTCGAAGAAATTAGCCTGGCTGCGTTAGAAAAACTGCTTCCATAAATTTATTGTTTACACTGTTAATGGTAACCGATTTTGAAATGTGGGGAACACCTTGAAAATTTACGTAGTAAAAAAGAAACTGCGAATTACATTTGCAGAATTTACTCGTCATGCCCAAAGACAATTCCATTCAATCTGTTTTAATAATCGGTTCAGGTCCTATCATCATTGGCCAGGCCTGTGAGTTTGATTACAGTGGTTCGCAGGCCGCACGCAGCCTTCGCGAAGAGGGCATAAAAGTTATCCTGATCAATAGCAACCCGGCCACTATCATGACAGACCCGATGATGGCGGACAAGGTGTACCTGTTACCACTGACAGTGGAAAGCATTGAACAAATATTGGAAGAAAATCAGATCGATGCTGTATTGCCAACGATGGGCGGCCAAACTGCTTTGAATCTTTGCAAAGAAGCCGATGAACTTGGTGTGTGGCAAAAGAATAATGTTCGCCTGATCGGTGTTGACGTTGACGCGATAGACACGGCAGAGAACCGGGAGAAATTCCGGCAACTGATGATCAATATTGGGATCAAGGTAGCGCCCAGCAGAGTAGCTAACAGTTTCCTGGAAGGAAAAGAGTTTGCGCAAGACATCGGGTTTCCGCTCGTAATTCGTCCTTCCTTTACACTTGGCGGAACAGGCGGTGGATTTGTACATGATAAATCAGAACTGGATGAGGCATTACAACGCGGTTTGCAGGCATCGCCGATCCATGAGGTTTTGGTTGAAAAGGCGGTGTTGGGCTGGAAAGAATTTGAGCTTGAGTTGCTGCGCGATAAGAACGATAATGTTGTTATCATATGCACCGTTGAGAACATGGACCCAATGGGTATCCATACCGGAGATTCAATAACGGTTGCGCCAGC
>DASQJI010000006.1:0-4691 GCA_035631175.1 Parafilimonas sp. | reverse complement strand
ATGTCTGATCGATTGCTGATCATTTGCCCTGGCGACAGTCTGTTTATTATTACCAGTATCGAGCAGACTATTTTTTGGTGAAAGCGCACTCTCTTTTCTTCGGTTGCTGACAATGTTAGCCGCTGCTGGTGTCTCACTTCTAATTATGTGTGCAAGGGAGTCGATATTTAAGGATGCCAGCGTATCGTTATCCCTATTTTTCACAGGGATCGACGTGCTCTTTGCCTCCTTTTTTTGTTTTGAACTCGTCTTAGCCGTTGGCGCTGGCTTTTCGTTTGAGACGAAATTTCTTACTGCAATTTCCGTTGAGCTATCGTAGCTACCCAGGTTTCTCAGGAAGAAACTTTCACCGTTGCAACTATCGCCACAGTTAGCTGTCGTTATTCTGAAAACGAGGTTCGTGTCCTTTATATAAAAGCTTCCGGTTTCATTGCATTGTGAGCAGTTGCTCCAAAAACTTCGCGAACGTGGATCGAGCAAATAAAGTTCTTTGCTTTTATTCACGCTTATGATTTTTTCCTTGAAGCTTCCGTCGAAAGTTTTGATGAGCCTGGAAAGCGTATCCTTCGGGTACATATAGATGAACCGTCCTGAAAAACGGTTTCCCCGTACGGAGTCAACTTCTATTCGTACAAGCACTCGTATCCCGATTCGTGCGTCCGTAAAACTTTTTAATCCATACCATGTCCCCTTGAACCAATCAACGTTTTGGGCATCCGCTATTGACGAGCACGCAATAAGAATGAATGGGACGAACAGATATTTCATAGTTTTTCGCGGAGGGCACAATTGCGCGAACGTCAAATTTAAAACCATACTTGCAAATGATCAGCCGGTCAATTGATAATAAAAGCCGGAAGGTGCACCGACAAAATGAATCCGTAATTTCATGCAGGGCTTGCGAATTGCCGATATTGTAGGTCATTCCCGCCTTTGCGCGCGAAGGCGGGAAGCTGCTCGTTCAGTTGAATTTTGCTTTTATCGAGGCAGACGCTGGGTTGCTTAATCTTCACGCTTTAAGTTCAAGATGCCCGATCATATGCTGATTACACTTATGATGATTTCGTTGGGGCATGACGTCGATGTGGTTGTTTTTGCTCCAGCCTCATGAAGCCGAGAGAAAAAAAACAACCTCTTGAACGTCATTCCGGCGAAAGCGGGAACCTGCTCGTGCAATTGCAGGTTGGTTTGATTCAGGCAGACGCCCAGTTCCTTAATCTTACGGCTTTAAATTTAAGATGCCTGGTGACCTGCAGCGTGCGTGCATCGAAAGGGCATTTCGTTTCGAAAAACGTCCACGTTTTATCTTCACTTGCTGAGCACTACACAAAAAAAATCCCGCCAAAAAACGCGGCGGGATCACGGCTACTTACTAAGCTGATTAGTTCACAATTATTTTGTCAGTGTATACACTTTCGCCTTTGCTGTTCACGATTTTTAGCAAGTAAGTTCCTGAAGTAATGGAAAGGGGCAACTGAACTTTTTCAGTCTGGGAACCAGAGATAATAACTTCTTTTTGCAAAACTGATTTACCAGCCATTTCATTGAGCTGAATAACATATTTGTCATTAGTAAAATTGCTGAATTGCACCACAAAATTGCGGCTTACCGCCGGGTTCGGATATATGGTTACTGATGATCTATCGATCGTCTTTAAGCTAACAGCGCTTTGTTGGGAAGTGCTTTTTGCAAAAAGGAGATTCGCGTTTGCAAAATCAGAGACATTATAAACTTGCTTTGTGCTTTTGTTTAATTCGACTGCCTGCATGGTGTTCAGATCAACCCTGTAATAGGTAGAAGTGTTTGTAGCACTGCCAACAATTACATAACCATCTTTTTCAACCATAGCCGCGTTTACCGTATAATCATCCGGGATATTTTGGATGTTGCCGAGATACGTTGCAACTCTTGAATTGAGATTTATTTGGAACACACCGCGCTGCATCGCAAACAAATATAAACTCCCTTTTGCGTCAGCTACCAGGTCGCCGCCCCAACTTTTGAATTGTGTATTTATTGAATGCTCACCGTTGGTCTTTGCGTCAGTGAGTTTTCCAAGATCAGTGATAGCCGTTTGTTTACCGGTTGTAAACTGGATCAGGTGCTGGTTATCGTTTGTAAGTGCATAACCAAGGCCATTTGCGGCAAAAACCATCCGCGTTACTACAGATGCCTCGCCCGGTTGATTCGTAAATGACTTCAATAGCTGTGTTGTAACGGCGTAGCTTTTAGGATGATCGCTGTTCAGATCGAGATAACGCAATTGGTTTCCAAGCATAGGCGTATAGTACAACCGATTATTCGTTGCATCATATGCTATTGCCGCAACCATTCTTTTGTTAAGACATCCGCAGGGTTGAGCCGGTGATGCGCTTGCTACGGCTTCTGTGCTGGCATTAATGAGCTGCTGCCCTGTCAACGCATCGTAAACTGCTTCATTATCGGCAGCAGGAACGTACAATGTTTTCACGGGTGCAACACCATCCATGTCTATTTGCCGGAATGCGATCCAATTAACACTCCCAAACTGCTCGCCTGTAACGGCAAAAAATTTCCTGGATTGCGAGAAACTATTTATAGCAGTTGATAGAAGAAGGAGTAAACTAACAATGGGTAAAATTTTGTTTTTCATACACGATGATTTTTGCATGACCAAATTAGCTACAAAATTCAAATTAGCCAATTAAGTTTTACTGACGGATTGAATAGCCTTCTTTATGCTGCCGGCTTTTAGCAGGATGCTTTTTGCTTGTTCATAGTTATCGAGACCTGTTTTCTGCATAAGCATTTTTACCCCGCGGTCAACGAGCTTTTCATTGTTCAGTTGCATATGCACCATTCGGTTGTCTTCCACGCGGCCTAACTGTATCATTACCGTTGTTGAGATCATGTTCAGCACCATTTTTTGAGCAGTGCCGCTTTTCATCCTCGTGCTGCCTGTCACAAATTCGGGCCCTGTGATCACTTCAACCGGGTAGTCGGCAACACTTGCAAGCGGCGTTCCTTCGTTGCAGGTAATGCAGCCCGTATCAATACCATTCTTTCTGCATTGTTTCAAAGCTCCGATAACGTAAGGGGTTGTTCCGCTCGCAGCAATGCCTACAACAAAATCATGTGCCGAAACGCCACGGGCTTTCAGGTCAAGCCAGCCCTGCCTTGCGTCGTCCTCGGCAAATTCTGCAGCGCGCGTAATTGCTGCGGGTCCACCGGCAATAATTCCCTGCACCAGGCTATACGGCACGCCGTAAGTAGGAGGGCATTCGCTGGCATCCAATATCCCGAGTCTACCGCTCGTGCCTGCGCCGACGTAAAATAATTTACCACCGGCCAGCATTCGGTCGGTAATGGCTATGATCAGCTTTTCGATCTGTGGCAAAGCTTTTTCAACCGCAGACGCTACTGTCTTGTCTTCTTCATTTATATGTGCGATGATCTCTTCAACCGGCATTTCTTCGAGATGCCTGTACAGCGAGGGTTGTTCTGTTACAGGAATAAAATCTTGCATATTCTATTGACAATTCCGCTTCAAAGTTAGAGATTATAATTCCGCGCTCTATCAAGGATATCAACAATGAGTGCGTAACGCCTACGTTGCTCTGTTGTTTGAAGCAATAAAATGAAAGTGCTCAGCATCTAAAGGGTGAAATTAACTTCGTTAATTTTATCGCTTACTCATATCAATGAATACATCAGCAGATCATTGCGAAAAGCTGGCGCGGATGTATCTGTCTGCGCCGATAAACGATATTATATATAAAGGAATAACGATTGACATCTCCGACGGGAAAGCAGAAGTTTCACTTCAAATAGACCCAAAATTTTTTCATGCAGCCAATGCCATCCATGGCTCGGTTTATTTTAAAATGCTTGACGATGCTGCTTTTTTCGCGGTGAATTCGATCGTAACGGATGTGTTTGTTTATACTGTCTCGTTCAATACACAACTCCTTCGGCCAGCATCTGCTGGAATCATTAGATCCATCGGCGAGCTGAAATTCAAATCGACTAACTTGTTTATTGCTGATTCTAATTTGTATGACGAAAAAAACAAACTGATTGGCCGGGGATCGGGAAGTTTTATGAGGAGCAAGATCGAACTGGCTGAAAACATCGGCTATAAATGACACTGAATTTTCAAACGCAAGAAATTCCAACACGTCGCAGCCTGTTGTTGAAAGCCTGGTGAAACTTTTACCTTTGCGCAATTTTCACGGCTTATGAGACGGACGATAAGGTACTACAGAATTATTTGGCTTAAATACGATTTACCCGCCGGCCTCTCCGTTTTTCTTGTTGCACTCCCACTTTGTTTGGGCATTGCCTTAGCGTCCGGAGCGCCTCTATATGCAGGACTGTTGTCAGGCATGATCGGCGGCCTTGTAGTGTCATTTATCAGCGGTTCACAGCTTGCAGTGTCCGGACCAGCAGCAGGTTTAACAACAGTGGTTGCAGCTTCATTGGTTTCACTGGGTGATTACAGGCTTTTTTTGCTTGCTGTCATCGTGGCCGGTTTGTTACAGGTCATTCTTGGCCTTTTGAAGCTTGGAGCCGTTGCGTATTATTTTCCTTCTGCGGTGATCAAAGGAATGCTGGCGGCAATAGGAATTATTCTCATTTCAAAACAAATTCCCATTGCGCTGGGATACGATCAGCCGGATTTTTGGACCAGCGGCTTTGTTCAACTTTTTTCT
>DASQJI010000005.1:0-2069 GCA_035631175.1 Parafilimonas sp. | reverse complement strand
TCGAACCTGCGGCTGACGGAAACAGTTTGCACACAGTTGCAAAAACGGTGACAGCAATTCCTTACTATAGTTGGGCTAACCGAGGAAAAAACGAAATGCAGGTTTGGCTGCCGACGAAGATGAAGGAGATAAAAGTGAACTATTAGTTTCGCGGTTCCCAGTTACCGGTTGCATGTTGCAGGTTGATGTTGCAGGTTGCAAGTTGCAGGTTAACATGCAAGTTCTAACGATTAAACGCTTAATAATGCTGGCCGTTACTTAGAACCTTCAAATTTGAATTAAATGTAACGGTCAGACGGTTTGAAACCGTCTGACCGTTGTTGTTTCACATTATTGACTGATGCTCGTGCAACAACGCTGCATAGTACGTTGATCACTGATAACTCATTACTCATTTCTTTGCTTCTTTGCGCTTCTTTGCTACTTTGCGTGAAACTCATTTCGCAATGCCTTTAAGACACTATCGTTATTTTTTGGGATTTCTATTTTTATTTTTCCTCGGTGATGCAAAATCGCAGGTTACAAAAATGCCTGCTTACCCGCTCGCCACCCATGATCCATATTTCAGCATTTGGTCATTTACGGATAAACTAAATGAGTCAAACACAAAACATTGGACAGGGAAAGAACAGCCATTACTTGGTTTGATTAGAGTCGATGACAAGGTCTACAATTTCATGGGCGTACCCGCACATCCGGCACAGTGGATCGCCCCCCTGAGTGATCAACAGCCGCATGCGTGCAAATACACAACTGAAAAGCCGGGCAATGACTGGATGAATGAAAATTTTAATGATGAAGTTTGGGCAGCGGCCACCCTTCCATTCGGCAATAAGGAGGCCAACCCTTCCACTGAATGGAACACAAAAGAGATCTGGGTCCGCCGCAACTTTGATGTATTCGATCTGAATATTGAACAATTGGTTTTATCGCTGCGCAATGATGACGATGTAGAAGTTTACATTAACGGCGAAAAAGTTTACGAATGCAATTGCTGGACGCCGGATTATCAACAACATGATCTGCCCGCTTCGTTCATAAAGAAATTACATCGCGGCACGAATTTGCTTGCTATCCACTGCATAAACACCGGCGGAAATGCATGGCTCGATGCAGGCATTGCAACGCGCGAGTTAATAAAGAATATCGCGCATGCACAACAGGATGCGCTGTATGTTACCGCCACACAAACAAAATATATTTTCAGTTGCGGCAAAGTAAATCTTGAGGTCGATTTTCTTTCGCCATTGCTGGCAAATGACCTGGACATGCTTTCACGGCCGGTTTCTTTTGTCACGCTTGCCGTTACGGCAAAGGACAGCAGTATTCACGAAGTGAACATCCTGCTTGCCGAGAGTTCAAACGTAGCTAACGATAAAGGCAGTGAATTCATGAAGGCAACGAGCTACCAGGCAAACGATCTCAACATACTTAAATGCGGTACCGATGCGCAACCAATCCTGGAAAAGAAAGGCGATGATGTTCGCATCGATTGGGGATACACATATGTTGCCGCACCGCAACAAAAACAATATGAAACGAAGATCACTTCGATGCAGGATGTAACTAAAGATTTTTTATCAAACGGATTACTTACATCACGATATACTGGTTCGGATGTAATGGATAAGGATATGCTGTTAGCCGTAAAAACAACCCTGTTCACTGGAACCGGTTCTCAAAATAATCGTGCAATGATCATGCTCGGATATGACGATGTTTATTCAATTCAATACTTCGGACAAAATCTGCAAGCCTGGTGGAAGAAAAATTTTAATTCGATGGAGGAACTACTTCAAACTTCAGCGCAACAATATTCAAATATTATTTCCACGTGTGATGCCTTCGACAAACAACTGTATGCGGATGCAACAAAGGCGGGCGGTGAGACCTATGCGAAACTTTGTGTAATGGCATATCGACAATCGCTCGCTGCACACAAGCTCGTGCGCGGCGCGAAAGACGAGATCCTCTTTCCTCAAAAAGAAAATTTCAGTAATGGTTCTATATGGACAGTTGATGTAACGTACCCTTCCGCTCCGCTTTCATTAGTATATAATCCCGATCTG
>DASQJI010000004.1:0-20674 GCA_035631175.1 Parafilimonas sp. | reverse complement strand
TTTGGATTACCGATCGCGATGGTGATACTATCTATAACATTTGTGCCTGCGTTCGGAAGACTGAAAGTATTTACACCGTACGAATTTCTTGAGCAGCGGTTCGGTATCAAAACGAGGGCGTTCACTTCTTTCCTGTTTCTTTTATCACGTGGGTTTTCAACTGGCATCAGTGTTTACGCGCCGTCGATCATTCTATCTACGCTTTTTGGATGGAATATTTTTTATACCAATATTTTAATGGGAGGTATTCTCATTATTTACACGGTGACCGGCGGAGCAAAAGCCGTAGCATACACACAGCAACTCCAGTTGGTGATCATCGTAACCGCGATGTGTATTGCCGGATATTTTATTGTTCATGCGATGCCTGCGAATGTAAGCTTAACAGATGCGCTCCATGTGAGCGGTGCTTCGGGCAGGTTGAACATCATAACAACCGGCGTCGGCGAAAACGGATTTGCCTGGAAAGATAAATACAACATTATTAACGGGGTGATCGGCGGATTGTTTTTAGCATTAAGTTATTTCGGCACCGACCAAAGCCAGGTCGGAAGATATCTTACTGCAAAAAATACAACGCAAAGCCGGTTGGGTTTATTGATAAATGGCCTGGTAAAAGTTCCCATGCAGTTCCTGATCTTTCTGCTTGGTGCATTGCTGTTCGTGTATTACCAGTTTTCTTCAGCTCCAATTTTTTTCAACAAGACAGCCGAGGAAAAAGTGTATGCCGCGCCATACAACGATTCACTAAGAGATATTACTGCTGCATTTAATTCGGTCAACGCGGAGCAAAAAAATGTTGCAGCGGAATACATTTCATCGGTGCATGGCAACGACACCGCGCAAATAGCATCCACGAAATCGCAATTGCAGGCGTTGAATACAAAGGCAAATGATCTGCGCATCCAATACAAAACAGTTCTTCATCGCGCAGATCCGTCCGTCGACACAAACGACACGAACTATATTTTTTTACGATTCGTAATTGACCATTTGCCTGAAGGCCTCGTGGGATTGTTGATCGCTGTGATCTTTTTAGCATCATGGGGTTCAATTGCGGCAGCATTGAATGCGCTCGCAAGTTGCACGATGGTCGATTTTTACCTGCGGTTTACAAAGCATCATGCACATCCTTCAAAAAAAGATTGGGAGGAGGAGCGGAAATATCGCATCTCAAGATGGTTTACTCTCGGCTGGGGGATCTTCTGCATCATCATTGCAGAATTTGCAAGTCGCATGGGAAGTTTGATCGAAGCAGTGAATAAATACGGTTCAATATTTTACGGAGTGATACTCGGCATCTTCCTCGTCGCATTTTATTTTAAGAACATAAAAGGCAACGCAGTGTTTTTGTCTGCAGTAATTTCAGAGATCCTTGTCATTGTTTTGTTTGTGCTTGACAGCAACAATATTATCGGGCTTGCTTTTTTGTGGTTAAATGTGATAGGAGCGCTGGCAGTGATTGCTATAGGCTGGCTCATACAAAAGGCCAGCCCTACTGAGGCTGGCCTGAAGTACTCTTAGTTGTGTTAAGAGCTTTTCAAAACTAAAGCTAATAAAGTATTTTCATTCCTGCAATTATTTTTTTTAGTCTTTTTTGTCCACTGAATTTTTAGAGGATCCACTTGTTTCATCGCCCTAATTATTAATACATATGTTTCAGAAGCAAGCCAAATATGTGTGCTGGCAGATACACATTCTGTTGAGTTAGTGTTTCGTCATTTGCTTTACATTGCACACGTTATTTTCAACACATGAGATTTCTGAAATTCGTTATCATAAGTCTTACTTTCTTATTCATTTTATTAACAGCCATCGGTCTTTTAATGCCGTCCTCGGTGACCGTTGGCCGATCTGTTGAAATCAATGCTCCCATTGACAGCATAAGAACATATACAAACGACCTGGAAAACTGGAAGCTTTGGCTGAACGGAGCAGACACGGCTTTCTACAAACAATTAACGCCTGGTACGAGAGACAAAGATTCGAAGATAAAGCTGGGCACATACATGATCACTGTTATCAAAAATGACACAAAGTATATGATCACGTTGTGGCAGGGCGAGCACACAAGAGAGCAGGTAAACCGGATCGAACTGTATTACAACGGTTCAACTACTACCGTCAACTGGAGTTTTGAGCAGCAATTGAAATGGTATCCGTGGGAACGCCTGTCTGCCATGCTTCATGACAAAGTATTTGGTCCTTCGATGGAGGTGAGTTTAAATAAACTAAAACAGGTTGCAGAAAAGAGTTGATCAGATCACGTCGAGGATCACCGAATAAATTGTTTCCAACTCCTCTGTTGTGATGCAATATGGCGGCATGATATAAACGGTATTTCCAAGCGGTCTTAAGTAGACACCTTTCTCAAGGCATTTTTTTGTAACGACCTGGCTGATGTTGTTTACATATTCATCTTTCCCGTTCATAAGCTCAAAGGCGAGAATTGTGCCTGTTGTGCGAACATTTTTAATTCCATTTAGCTGTCTCAGTTGTTTTGCAAATGCAATGTTTTGTTCTGAAATATGATGAACCCTTTCGAGTGTGTTTTCGCTTTTGAACAGCTCAAGGTTCGCCAGTGCTGCAGAACACGCAAGCGGATTCGCGGTAAACGAATGGCCATGAAAAAAAGTTTTTTGAACATCATCACTAATATACGCGCGGTAAATATCTTCCGAACAACCAGTGACACCAAGTGCCATCGTTCCTGCGGTTAATCCTTTGCTCAGGCAAATAATGTCCGGCTTTGTTTGCATGTATTCACTCGCAAACATTTTTCCTGTCCGCCCGAAACCCGTCATCACTTCATCGGCAATGCAAATGATATTTTTCTGTTTGATGAACAGCAACAATTCATCCAGCAATATTGGATTATACATCTTCATACCTCCGGCGCCCTGCACGAGTGGCTCATAAATAAAAGCCGCGATCTCCTTTGCATTGTCTTCAATTATTTTTTTTGATGTGGTGATGTTTTCTTCCGACGGAGTGTCGATAAAGATCACATCAAATAAAAGCTCTTGGAAAGCGGCCGTGAAAACACTCCGGTCGCTAACACTCATCGCACCGAAAGTATCGCCATGGTAGGCGTTGTTGAATGCAAGTATCTTGTTTCTTTTTTGACCTGATGTTTGATGTTCATGCTGGTTCCACCAGTATTGCAACGCCATTTTTATGGCTACTTCTGTCGATGTTGAGCCATCGTCGCTGTAAAAAATTTTAGAGAAGTTCAGTGGCAGCAGAGCCAACAATTTTTCTGCAAGATCGACGGCCGGTTGATGCGTAAAACCGGCAAATATTATATGCTCCAATTGCAATGCCTGCCGGTAGATCTTTTCAGCGATGTATGGATGCGCGTGCCCGTGGATATTTACCCACCAACTGCTGATCGCGTCAATGTATTGGTTGCCCTCTTCATCAAATAACAAACTTCCTTTAGCGGAAGTTATAGCTAGCGGCTCCGGCATATTTTTTTGCGGTGTGAAAGGGTGCCAGACAAACTTTTGATCTCTTGAAAGCAGACTCATTGAACAAAAATAGTCGTTGTACGCACAATGCCGCTACCGCCGCCGTCATGTCGACGACAAGAGACACCTCTGATGATGCATCCGGTTGTGATCTCTCCTTGCGTCGAGATGACGGGAGCAATGGTCTCGATGATGAAAGCAATGGTTTGAATCATGTGCCGTCATGTGGACGACAGGAGACATCCCTGATAATCCATCCGGTTGAGATCTCTCGTCGCGTCGAGATGACGGGAGCGATGGTCTCGATCACGTGAGCGATAGCCTCGATGACAGGAGGATGGCGTGGAATGACGCGCATTCATGTGCACGGCGGGAATATTAGCTGCGTCAAAAAATCCCTTGTCTATGCAACGGTTCATTTACTTTAATTGTCAGCACAAATAGATAAGCACAGGTGGATTATAGAAAGCTTGTAAAAGACTGTTTGAAACACATACCGGAAGCGCAATGGGAGTTGTACAACCATTTTGCGCCGGCGATGATGGGCGTGTGTTACCGCTACACCAAAACGCACAGCAACGCGGAAGACGTTTTGCAGGAAGGCTTTGTAAAAGTGTTCAACAATTTATCTCAATACAGGTTTGAAGGCGACCTTGCTGCATGGATCCGCAGGATCATGGTCAATACAGCCCTCACGTATTTAAAAAAGCACAAGCAATACGCGGAAGATCTCGCGTTTGACGAAATCAAGCTCCACCCGGTTTCACCTGAAAATCCTCAACTCTTGCTGCAGGCGAAAGAAATTGCCGACCTTATCCGGCAATTACCGACAGGATATCAAACCATCTTTAATCTGCATGCCGTAGAGGGTTTTACTCATGTACAAATTGGTGAGATGCTTGGAATAGACACCGGCACTTCGCGATCGCAGTACGCAAGAGCAAGGGCATTGTTAATGACCTGGATCCAAAATGTTGAAACTGTAAAAGAGAATTTTTATGCAGGAAAACGAATTTGAAAAACGGGTTCGCAAACTGATGGACGATTTCCAGGTATCGCCATCTGCTTCCGTGTGGGAGCAGGTGCAGGCCCGCATTATGCAACGCCGGCGCAAATGGCCGCTGGTTCTATTTTTACTGCTATCGATGCTTGGAACCGGTTATTTGATCTACCACCAATTCCACGAAAATCCGCCTGGAATTGTACAGGCAAAAGGAAAAACTACGAGGCCAGAAGATCTGAAGAGCAAAGATGACAGGCAGGGCTCGCAGGAACAAAATGCTGTAAAGGAAAACAATCTGCAACAAAATATTGTCATCAAAACGGAGAAGCCAACAGCGAACCGGTCTGCGCATGAAAGTGCTGTCTCGCAAAATGTTCATCAACAGAATGTCGGCACTGAAGAAGCACGGTCGCCGGAAGTGAAAGAGGAAGATCACCTGCTTGAAAATCATTTTCCCACAAGCAACCCCGCAACAAGCGAACAACAATCGGTTGATAGCAATTCAATCAACCAACAAAAAACTGATTCCGTTTCCGCTCCCAAAACGGATACAGTGTCTCGGCGTATAGCTGCAGCAGACAGTAACTCTGAACACACGACTCCAATTCAAAACGCGAAAGTGCCTGAGAAAAACAGTGCAGGCAAATGGAGCATTGGCATTACCGCTTTTGCCGGAAAAAGCAACACGATTGAACAATTATTTGGCAACAGCAAAACATATCCCTCGGCGAATTATGTCAATGATACACTCGCGCCTGGTACAACTCACCCCGACAAACCATTCACGGCTTCTGGCTCATACGAGGCGGGGATATTTGTTCAAAGAAAGATCTCTGAAAAAAATTCGATCACCCTTGCAATAAATTACCTGCACTTTTCAAACGAGGCCGAGGTCAGTAATTCCAATTCATCTTTTATTCTCGCTGTCGCCGGTCCTGCGGGCGTTGAATACGTGAATAACTATTACATGCCTGCTGCCCCAGAAGACAAAATGCGCGTAAAAAATAAATACGATTTTCTTAGCGTGGGCGCGCAATTTCACCAGCTAATAATAAATAGTAAAAAGACACCGCTGTATGGAAGTGCAGGCTTGTCAGCATTACGTTTATTGTCGGCCAACACGTTGATCTACGACAACAAAACGAACACGTACTATCACAAGGACGAGTGGCTGAGCAAGTGGCAGGGATCATTTAATGCCGCTGTGACCCTACATATCAACTTAAATCACAATAATTATTTGTTTGTCGGTCCGCAAATGAGTTACGGGTTTACCAATTTACTCAACAATAAAAATTATGTGCCACAGCATTTGTTTAATTATGGAGTGCAGGTGGGATGGGCGATCGGCAAAAAATAATTGACTATACAACACTTGCGTTTTGTAAGAACTTTAAATTCCTTTGTATCCCTTCGAATTTTGCTCTTTTAAGCGGCGAGTGAGCAAATATTTTTTTGAATGATTGTTCGCTCATGTTTTCCCATTCCGCTGTTTTTAAATTGAGAATTTCCGGTAGCGGTTTAAAAGCAATTTCCGGTGTCGGTTTGCTGAACCGGTTCCATGGACAAACATCCTGGCAGATGTCGCAGCCAAATGCCCAATTCTCAAATTTATTTTTCATTTCACCTGGGAGCAGTGCATCTTTCAACTCGATCGTGAAATATGAAATGCAACGACTGCCATCGATCACTTTATTGTCAAGTATCGCAGCAGTAGGGCAGGAGTCGATGCATCTTGTGCAACTGCCGCAATGATCTTTTGCAAACGGATCGTCGTACAATAATTCGAGGTCGACGATCAAAGTCGCAATAAAGAAATACGAGCCGGCAGTTTTGTTGATCAGGTTACCGTTCTTGCCTACCCATCCTGCACCGCTGCGTACCGCCCAGCTTCGTTCAAGAACAGGAGCGCTGTCGACAAAACCGCGACCGTGCACTTCGCCAATGGTTGTCCGTACTTGGTGAAGAAGCTCATTTAGTTTTCCGCGAATCACTTCATGATAATCGTTGCCGTAGGCATACTTTGAAATTCGCGGAGCTTCCGGATGTTGCGTTTCTGCCGGAAAATAATTTAGCAATAGCGTGATCACACTATTTGCGCCGGGCACGAGTTTCGTTGGGTCTATGCGCAGCTCAAAATAATTTTCCATGTATTGCATCTTGCCGTGAAAGCCTTTGTGAAGCCAGCTTTCCAGGCGCCGCGCATCGTCGTCAAGTTTAACGGCCTTCGCGATCCAACAATCGTGGAAGCCAAGCTGGGCGGCTGATGATTTAATGAAACGGGTATGTTTTGTTATTGAGTTCAAACCGCAAAAATAAACTGGTATTCTAAAAAATTTGTAGCATTGCGTGAATTTCTCAAAGACCAAAATATGTTTTTCAACCGCCTGACTGCTTTGTTTCCCGGCGTTGTTATATGCTGCGCTTCTTTCTGCCAGGTTACCAAACCTGATATAAAGTTCGGCGATTTAACGCCTGAAGATTTTGCAGCTTCTTATTATTCCATTGATTCCTCTGCAGACGCAATTTATTTATACGATGCCGGGTCATCTCATTTTGAATCCGGGGCTATAGGCGGAGTTTTTCTTGTCTACACTGAACATAAGCGAATCAGGCTACTTCATAAGAACGGCTTCAATGTTGCTTCGACAAAAATTTATTTATTCGACCACGGCAGCACGTCCGATGAGCTCGAAGATCTGCAGGCAGCAACTTATACTTTGGAAAATGGTAAGATAACGGTTAGTAAAGTAGACAAGACCTCAATTTTCAAAACAAAGCAAGGCAATATTCAATCGGTAACATTTACGTTTCCGAATTTAACAGAAGGGTGCATCGTTGAGTATAGTTACAAGGAAACGATTCCGACGTACAGCTATATACCGGCCTGGTCATTTCAAAACTCTTTCCCGCACTTATGGAGCGAATACAGCGTTGAAGTTCCACAATTTCTTGATTTCGTGACTTTAAACCAGGGCTATATTGAACCGGTGCTCGATACCGGCAGCACCGCTGCGAGCGATTTTACATTTGTTGTTCGTGACTATCGGGGCGGAACGAGACTTAATACTTTCAGAAGTACGACAGTTAAACATACCTGGGCATTCCAAAACGTTCCAGCGGTAAAAGAAGAAAGTTATATAACGAACTTGTCAAACTACATTGAACAAATAGAGTTTCAATTACAGGCGATAAGAATTCCTGGAGAACAACCGAAATTTTTCATGAATGACTGGAACGAAACCTCCAAACAATTGATGAAAGAGGAGAATTTTGGCTATGAGCTGACTAAAGAAAATCATTATCTCAAGGACGCAATACAGCTTGCAACGGCAGGTTCTGCAGATCAATTTGATAAAGCGCGGCGAATCTTTGATTTTGTGAGGCAAAATTATTTCTGTTTTAATCATTCCGCGATTTCGTTATCGCAGCCACTCAGGAAAACTTACGACACGAAACGCGGCAACGTTGCGGATATCAACATCTTGCTGCTGGCGATGCTCCGCTACGCCGGCTTCACTGCTGATCCCGTACTACTCAGTACCAGGCAGAATGGAAAAACGTATGATGTTTACCCTATTCTGAGTAAGTATAATTATGTGATCGTAAAAATTGAATTTGATGACCAATTCTATTTGCTGGACGCCTCTGACAACAAGATCGCATTTGGTTTCTTGCCGCCTGCGTGCTTCAACGACAACGGAATAGTGATTGCACAGCCATCATCCGAAATAAATCTCAGCTCTGATTCTTTGGACGAACAAAGTTTGGTCAGCGTATTCTTAACGAACGACAGTAATGGCATTAGCGGTAGCTGCAAGACAGTTCTTGGAACGGTGGAGTCGTATAATGTAAGAAACAAATTAGTTACTTCCTCTAAAGACGAGTATTTGAAAGAACTGTTCACGAAGGGTAGCTTTGATATAAACGTCAGCGATCCGACTATTGACTCGCTACAGCAACTACAATATCCGGTCTCGACTCAATACAATATTAATTTCAACCTGACTGGCGATCTGTTCTACTTCAACCCAATGTTTGCCGATCCACGAAAAGAAAACCCGTTTCATGCTGCAAACAGATCTTTCCCGGTTGAAATGCCCTATTGCATGGACAAGACGTATGTTCTTAACATGCAGATTCCCGAAGGGTATTATGTAGAAGAACTGCCGAAACCGGCAAGAGCAACGTTGAACGATAATGAAGGCATGTTCGAATATATCATAGAACAAAGTAATGACAGGCTGCAACTCCAATGCCGCGTTAAGTTGAATAAGGCGAATTTTGAATCGAATGATTATCAAACATTACGCAACTTCTTTACGATCATTGTTGATAAAGAAAATGAGCAGATCGTTTTTAAAAAGCAGCAGTGATGCGAGACGACGCTTTTAGCGCGCCTGTCTAAAAATTCTACGGCTCAAAAAAAATTGCTACTATTGTTTTTCTAAATGACCTGCTTATGTTTTTCAACCGACTGGCCGCAATAGCCTCGTGCATGATTATTTTCCCCATGCATTCATTACAGGCCCAGGACGCCGACTATAAATTCGGAAATGTATCAGCTAAAGATTTCGATGTATCCGCATATAGTATCGTGGATGATAATGCCAGTGCGGTTACATTATATGAAGCGGGCAAAACGCATTTTATAGGAAACAAGCGAAGCTGGTTTAGCTACGTTTTCACGTGTACACGGAAAATAAAGATCCGGGATAAAAGAGCATTTGATGCAGCAACCGTCGAGATCGAATTATATAAAAAAGACGACGATGAAGAACAGCTGTCAGACTTGAAGGCGGTGACCTACAATTTAAATAATGGAGCAATTTCTACCAGTAAGCTTGCTAAAGATGGTGTTTTCTCGGAACGCCCGGATAAAAATCACATTATAAAGAAATTTACTTTACCAGGCGTACAGGAAGGCTCGATAATAGAGTACACATATACCATAACTTCTGGTTTTGTTTTCAGTATACCTTCATGGCAATTTCAAAATGCGAACTTCCCGGCGCTGTGGAGTGAATACGAGGTGTCAATTCCTTCCGCGTTGATCTATATATCATCTATGCAGGGAAACGATTCATTTTACATTCAGAAATCGTGGCAGGGAAAGCAGACGTACCGGGTTACGCAAGCAGCAGATAAGAATATTTTGGGAATGCAGGACCGCGAGCTGGCAGTAACTGCAGTTACGAATAATTTTAAATGGGTGAAAACAAATGTCCCCGCTTTAAAAACGGAAGAGTATGTTTCCTCCCTTAACAATTACGTCGATAAGATCGAATTCCAGCTTTCAAGTACGGATAACGGGGAGGAAACAAGCCAGGTAATGAACACATGGAAGTCTGTTTCGGAAGACTTTCTAAAGGACGACGATTTTCAACAAGCACTTTCTCACGATAACGCATGGATCAGGGATTTAGATAATCACTCACCCGGAGAGACAGACTTGAATATTGCCAAAAAAATATATTATTATGTACAAGCAAATTACATGTGCACAGAGTCTTCGACAATTTTCAAATATGAAGACCTATCGACTGTTTACAAGAAGCAAAGGGGCACTGTTCGCGGTGTTAATTTATTATTGATCGCAATGCTGAATGATCAGGGTGTCGATGCTAAACCAGTGTTGCTTAGTACGCGGGATCACGGTTTTATTAATCCCAATTACCCGATTCTCGACAAGTTCAATTATTTAATTTGCCGGGCAACACTGAGCAATGGGATTTCTTTTTTGCTTGATGCGACTGTTCCCCACCTCGCGTTCGGTGAACTTTCAAATAAATGTTACAACGGTTATGCGAGGATCATAGACCTGGCTGGGGGAGATGCGGTATTTTTATCAACAGATTCCCTGAAAGAGTCATCGCAAACCAGCTTGTTTTTGTCGAATTCAGATGATGGTAAAATTTCCGGCACATACAAATGTTTGATGGGTAAAACGGAATCGATGGATATGCGTGCGCAAATGAGCAAATCGAACACCGGCGAATATTTGAAAGAGATAAAACAGTTTTTTGGTACTGAAACGGAAATAAGCAACTTAGTGATCGATTCTCTTTCAGAACCGGGAATGCCTGTATCCGTCCAATGTGATATTTCATTTTCCTCTGAGGGTGACATATTTTACGTAACACCACTCATGGGGCAGGATGTTTACCGTGAAAATCCTTTTAAAGCGGCACGCCGTTCTTATCCTGTAGAAATGCCTTACCGCATAGACAAAACGTATATTTTCAACATGGAAGTGCCGGCAGGTTACAAGGTAGAAGAATTACCCAAGTCGGCTAAAATTGCATTAAACGGCGATGAAGGAAGCTTTGAATATCTCATTCAACAAAGTGGAAATATGGTGCAACTGCGTTGTGTAACGAAATTGAACAGGGCGAATTTTGAGCCGGACGATTATGAGACGTTGAGGAATTTCTTTACGGTTGTGGTTGCAAAACAGAATGAACAGATCGTTTTTAAAAAGGAGTAACAAATAACCCGGCAAACTGCTGTGCAAACGGTTCGTGATTATTATAATTTTTGCTATTATTGTTCATTAAAATTCTACTGCTTATGTTTTTCAACCGCTTCACCGCAATCATTTGTGGTATCGTTATCTCTGTTGCCGCAACAGCCCAAGTTAAACTGGATAAGCTCAAATTCGGCGATATCAAGCCGGAAGATTTCAAAAGCGACTATTACTCCATTGATTCATCTGCAGATGCGGTGTATTTGGATAATATGGCATCCGCACGATATGACCCCGGTAATGGGCTGACCATAAGTTATAAAGTACACCGGCGAATAAGGCTGCTTCACAAAAAAAGCTTTGACGACCTGGCTACCGTCAAGATCCCGCTGTATCAACATGGCTATAAAGAAGATTATGTACAGAACCTGCAGGCAGCCACTTATACTTATGAAGGCGGAAAAGTGGTCACAACAAAACTCGACAAAGCTTCCATTTTTAAGGATAAAGATGGAGACGATAAAATAGAAAAATTCACTTTTCCGGATCTTAAAGAAGGGTGCATAATCGAATACAGCTATACAAAGGTCTCTGAATTTTCAAGTTTGCCCCGCTGGAATTTTCAGAGCGACTATCCCGAACTGTGGACCGAGTACACGGTGGAAACGCCCGAATATTTAGATTTTGTAGTTCTGAGCAAAGGCTTTCTCACGCCCGTCTTTGATACGGTTATCAAATCGTACCAGGCATTCATTCAGGGCAACATGATAGAGCATACCTGGGCTTACAAAGACGTTCCTGCTCTCAAGGAAGAATCGTATGTTACTAACCTTTCAAATTACCGGCAAAGCATAGAGTTCCAGATCTCGGCAGTTCGTTTTCCGGGCAGGGAAACACAGTATTTCATGCATACATGGTACCAGACGGTGGACGAATTGATGAAGGATGAAGACTTCGGAGAAGAATTAAGCAAAGAAAATGGCTGGTTGAAAGATGACGTAAAAGCGGTTACCGCAGGTCGAACAGATGCTGTTGGAAAAGCGAAAGCGATTTACGAATCTATACGCGACAACTACACTTGTATAGATGACGAGGCGATCTATCTGTCTCAACCCCTTAAGAAAACACAACAAACGAAAAAGGGTACTGTTGCAGACATTAACCTGTTGCTTATTGCGATGCTGAAAGTTGCCGGTTTAGATGTTAGCCCGGTCCTCCTGAGCACACGAGGAAATGGTAAAACGATTGATGAGTATCCCATCATGAGCAAATTCAATTACGTGATCGCCCGGCTGCAGATTGATAATACATCATATCTCCTGGATGCTTCAGATCCGGTATTGGGTTTCGGGCATTTAGGCGAAGATTGCTATAATGGCAGCGCACGGATAATAGCTTCAGACCCGCTGATCCTCAATTTATCTGCGGACTCGCTGCGCGATGCGGAAGTTACCAGTTTGCTTTTAATTAATGGAGAAGAAGGGAAGGTGTCGGGCAGTTACAAATCCATCATGGGTCAAATTCACTCGGCGGACATGCGCGACAAAATGAGAAAATCGAATCCAGATGACTATTTTAAGGAGCTTAAGAAAAATTTCGGGATCGAGGCTGAGATCAGCGGTGCCACGATCGACTCGTTGAAACAATTTGATATGCCAGTATCTGTGCAATACAATGTTTCGTTTAAGCCGGAAGATGACATTTGGTATTTCAATCCGCTCATCGGCGCTGATCTGTATAAAGAAAACCCGTTTAGCGCTGCCGAACGTTCTTACCCTGTGGAAATGCCCTACTGCATGGACAAGACGTATATTCTCAGCATGCAGATCCCGGCCGGCTACCAGCTCGATGAATTGCCTAAACAAGCAAAAGTTACTTTGAATGAAAATGAAGGAAGCTTCGAATATCTTGTTCAACAAGCCGGCGACCGCATCCAGCTGCGCACCCGCATCAAACTTAATAAAGCGAATTTCGCGCCGCAGGATTACGAGACACTTCGAAATTTCTTTGCCTTTATTGTGCAAAAACAAGCGGAACAGATCGTGTTCAAGAAAAGTTAATTGATCCCATAATCCGAGTCCATGAACTGCCGAACTTTTTGCATAATGATGTTTGCGGTGATCACATCGCCGATTTTCAGTCAGGACAAAAGCGCGGTGAAATTTGGTAAAGTTAGTGCTGCCGACTTCGACATTCCACGAAACCCGATCATCGACAGTTCTGATGGCGCTGTAATCATAGCAGACATTGGGTCGACAACGTTTGTCGGAAATTACAAGGGATGGTTCAACCAGTTGTACAAAAGGAGTACAAGGATAAAAATTCTCAATGATAACGGTTTTGATCTTGCGACCGTGAAAATTCGCTTGTACACCTCCAGCCAGAGCAAAGAAAATCTAAAGGATCTTACGGCGACCACCTACTACATCGAAAATGGAAAAGTGATGTCCCGGACGATCAGTAAGGGTGACATTTATGAAGAGAAGCTCGATAAAAATCATATAGAAAAAAGATTTACGCTACCGGCAGTTTCGACAGGATGCATCATTGAATATTCTTATTCAATTGAGTCAGATTTTGACTTTCATTTGCGAAGCTGGACATTTCAAAGTGAACAGTATCCATGTCTTTGGAGTGAATACAAAGTGTCGGTGCCTGAGCTGTTAAGTTATGCAGCAATTAACCAGGGCAGCGATCCATTTTTTTTAAAGGAAGTGACGGAAGAACGGGCAAACTATCGGGTCACCGAGCCTCCGAACTCGTCTGCTTACGGGGCATCTGGACAGGAACTGAATGTTGATACGTATAACAACATTTTTCGCTGGGCAATGAAAGATGTGCGTCCGCTTAAACAGCAAGATTTTGTATCAACCGTGAAAAATTATGTTGACAAAATCGATTTTCAGTTAAGGTCCTGGTCAAATGGCCAGAATGTGATCATGGTCAGATCCACGTGGCAAGACATTGCCAAAGAGCTGTTGAATACGGAGTATTCGGAGATCTTAAATTTTAGTTCGAGTGAGCATGCAGACTGGTATGCCAACAATGTAACCGCATTTATTAAGAATGACAGTGATACGCTTCAGGCCGCGAAGCAGATATATTACAGAGTTCAAAAATTATTTAATTGCACCAGTCATAATGGAATATTTGTAAACAGCAAACTCAACCAAATACTTAAAAACACTTCTGGAAGCGCGGCGGAGATCAACCTCTTGCTGACTGCATTGCTAAGAACAAAGGGCATTGATGCTGAGCCTTTGATCTTAAGCACAAGGGAAAATGGTTTTATGGACCTGCATTATCCCGTAGCTGAGCAGGCAAATTATGTGATTTGCAAGGCTATTATCAATGGAAAAATATTGTACATGGATGCGTCGGTCCGGGTACTCGGTTTTGGCACGTTACCGTACGAGTGTTACAACGGTTACGCAAGAGAAATAAGTTTCTTGCATGCAGATTCTATATATCTCTCGGCAAACAGTTTACAGGAACAGAATGTCACAAGCGTTCTGCTGGTCAGTAACGAGCAGGGAGTAAGCGGAATGTACAATTCAACATTCGGTACTTACGGCTCCATAGATCTTCGAAAGAAATTAAAGGAAAAAAGTTTCGCAGAATTTGAGAAAGAGTTCAAACTTTCCGGCGAAAATGTTTCAATGCAAAACCTTTCCGCCGACTCGTTAGACGATCCGGAATCAACTGTTAGTTTGAAATCGAATGTTAGCCTACCGCAATATAAGGAAGACATTATTTATTTCAAGCCTGTCATCTCCAGCCTTTTCAACAGCAACCCGCTATCCGCAACAGCGAGATCGTATCCTATTGAAATGCCTTACTGTTTCGACAATACCTACATCCTTGATATGGAAGTGCCCAAAGGCTATAAAGTAGAAGAATTGCCAAAACAGGCAAAAGCATCTCTTAGCCGGAACGACGGGTCTTTTGAATATTTAATTCAACAAAACGGAAATCGTATTCAGTTGCGCTGTCGTACAAAATTGAACAAGGCAATATTCAGTACAAACGAATATGAATCCTTACGTAATTTTTTTGACCTGGTGGTGCAAAAACAGGCAGAGCAAATTGTCTTCAAGAAAATATGAACATGAAAAACATTTTATTTTTCGTTCTCGCCAGTTACATATGTGCTTCGGCCACGGCGCAGAATTATAATGCGCTGCTAATTCCCGACTCTCTTACAAAACATGCCAATGTGGTTGGGCGGTTTGAAGAATTGCACATTATCATTAAGGACATTGATAAAGCGATCATCAGGCATAAATATGCAAGGACCATCTTAAACGAAGCCGGTAATAAATATGCGCCATATATTAATGATTACTCGCGTTTGGTTGACCTTTCTGACATCGATGGGAACCTCTACGACGCTTTGGGAAAAAAACTGAAGAACGTAAAGAAAAAAGACATTGCCGATTTTTCCGATGACGATGAAGCTCTTGCCACGGACTCGCGGTTGAAAGCTCACAACTTTTTTTATTTTCAATATCCGTACACGGTGGAATATGAAGATGAGCAGCACTACAACGGCATATTTTATTTGCCGCGCTGGCAACCGGAGCGATATGAGAATTTCTCCGTGCAGGAAAGCATACTCATCGTGGAAACGCCAGTTGACTATAAGCTAAGATATAAACAGGCGAATTATCCGGGTGAGCCGGTCATCACGCAGGATAAGGATAAAATGATCTATACCTGGCGCGTAAAAAACCAACCAGCAAGGTATGTGCAACCTTACAGTCCGCCGTGGGAGGAAACCATCACGAGTGTATTGGTAGCGCCTACTCAATTTTCTATACAGGGATTTGCCGGCAGCATGGATACGTGGCAGAACTTTGGGACGTTTTGCCAGGCTCTTGCAGCAGGCCGTGATGAACTCGATGATGCAACTAAAAAGAAAGTGCATGAAATTACCGACACGATAAAAGATCAAAGGCGGAAGATCGCGGCTTTGTATAAATATCTGCAACAGAACACGCGTTATATCAACATCCAGTTTGGCATTGGTGGCTGGCAACCCTTCGACGCAAAATATGTTGCGCAAAAAAAATATGGAGATTGCAAAGCGCTTTCAAATTTCATGGGAGCATTGCTTAAAGAAGCTGGCATCAACTCTTACTATACTGTTATTAAGGCCGGTGAGAACAAGACGTTTTTCTGGCCCGATTTTCCTTCAACGCAGTTCAACCATGCTATCCGCTGTGTTCCCCTGGGTGAAGACACGATGTGGCTTGAATGTACCAGTGAAACCCTGCCTGCCGGTTACCTGGGAGATTTTACCTGCAACCGGCCGGCCTTATTAATAACTGAAACAGGAGGGAAGCTCGTTCGAACACCCTATTATTCTGAAAACGATAACCAATACTCGCGAAAGATTGAAGCAACCCTGAATGAGAATGGCGATCTAACCGCAAATGTTGCCACTATTTACAAAGGACTCGAATATGACGATGTGCATAATCATTTTCACTACCTCAATAAAGAGGATCTAAAAAAATATTTGAATGAAAGTTTCGATGTCTCCAGTTATGAAATCAATGATTTTAAGTACGACGAAACAAACGCATCGATCCCATCCATAACAGAACAGATCAGTTTCCTCTCGAATTCTTACGCTCATGTGTCAGGGAAAAGATTATTTATAACACCTAACATCGTTGAGCACAATCCGATCAAGCTCGACACTTCTGAAAAGCGAACGGTTGATATTTATTATCCATATTCTTTTCAGCACACGGATACGTTCTATATTGCCATTCCAGCCGGCTACACAGTTGAATCGGTTCCAAAAAATATGACGGTGTCAAACAAGTTTGGCAGTTACGAGGCGACCTACGCGGTAAGTGACGACAAAATTTCTTATACGAGATTATACAAACGCGTTCTCGGCCGCTTTCCGGCTTCCGATTACCCCGAATTTGTGAAGTTCTATAACGACATGTACAAAGCCGACCGCAGCCAGGTTGTTTTAGTCAAGAAAACAAACTAATTCTTTTTATCATCAAGCCCGTCCGACTCTTCCAGGTGAAGCCTGTGGAAGAAACGATGCACAGCAGGGGCCAGCAGAAAACTTATGCTGCTGATGAAAGCCACACCGCTGAATATCGCATAAAAAGAAGAAAACAATTTTCCCGCAACGGTGTTGATCGCCACGACCGGTCCCATTCCGCTTAAGATCATCGAGGCGTTATGCAGTGAATCCAGCCACGGAATATCAGCCAAATAATGATAGCCGGCAATGCCGATCCCCAGGCAGATTGAAATGAACATACACATATAAAAAAAATTCTTGCGAAGGCGGCTATAAAAAACGCTTTTGGGCGCAAGCGGTTGAGAAGTGGTCTCGTACATACGTCGTTGTTACTGATAAAATTACAGCAAATGCTTAATGGAACTGCATTTCAGGCAGTTAAGTTTGAAATCAATGCCATAATTTCTAACGAAGTCCTCTTGGATTATTTTTTGCAGGATAAGAGCGATTTTATGGCTGTTGATCAGCCAATATTCATTTTAATCATTAAAAATAATGCCCTCAATTTGGGGGCCTATAAGAATATGAACCTTGGAAATTTCACTATCAAAGCTGCGGAAGCTGTTCAGCAGGCGCAACAACTTGCGTTCAACAATGGCAATCCGAATATTGAAACAGAGCATTTCTTAAAAGCACTGCTCGATCAACAGGATTCGCCGGTAGAATACCTGCTGAAGAAGAACAACGTTACCCTCAATCTCCTTGAGAATAAACTCGACGAAGCGATGCGTAAGCTTCCTAAAACAAATGGGGAAGCAGCTCAATCAATCAGCCGTGAAGCGAACAACGCTGTTCTGCGCGCTGGTGCCGTATTAAAACAATTCGACGACGAATTTGTAACGCCGGAACATTTGCTGCTGGCAATATTAAAAGGCAGCGATTCCACAGCAAAACTATTGAAAGACGCAGGGCTTACGGAAAAAGGCCTGGTTACTGCCATCACCGATTTGCGCAAGGGCGAAACCGTTACTTCACAAACGCAATCGCAGGAATTTAATGCGCTGAACAAGTATGCGAGAAATCTCAATGAGATGGCGCGCCAGGGAAAACTCGATCCCGTGATTGGCCGTGATGAAGAAATACGAAGGACACTTCACATTCTTTCGCGCAGAACAAAAAACAATCCCATACTTGTTGGTGAGCCTGGCGTTGGTAAAACTGCGATCGCAGAAGGAATTGCTCATCGTATCGTGAATGGCGACGTGCCTGAAAATTTGAAGTCAAAAATTATTTATGCGCTTGACATGGGGCAGCTAATTGCCGGCGCCAAGTACAAGGGTGAGTTTGAGGAAAGACTGAAAGCCGTTGTGAAAGAAGTGAGCACAAGCGAAGGCGAGATCATTCTTTTCATTGACGAAATACACACGCTCGTTGGTGCTGGTGGTGGCGAAGGCGCAATGGACGCAGCCAACATATTGAAGCCTGCATTGGCAAGAGGCGAGCTCCGTGCGATCGGCGCTACCACTTTGAATGAGTATCAAAAATTCTTTGAAAAAGACAAAGCGCTCGAACGCCGTTTTCAGAAGGTACTGATCGATGAACCAACGGCTGACGATGCGATCTCTATTTTGAGGGGATTGAAAGATCGTTATGAAACGCACCACCACGTACGCATAAAAGACGAAGCGATCGTTGCCGCGGTTGAACTTTCACAGCGCTATATCACTGACAGATTTTTACCCGATAAGGCGATCGATTTGATAGATGAAAGTGCAGCAAAACTTCGCCTTGAAATGAATTCAATGCCTGAAGAACTTGACCAGTTGGAACGACAGATCAGGCAACTTGAAATTGAACGTGAAGCGATAAAACGCGAGAATGATGAAGAAAAACTTAGGACGTTAGGAGTTGAGATCAGCAACCTCAGTGTTGAGCGTGACACATTACGGGCGAAATGGCAACAGGAAAAAGAGCTTGTTGACAAAATACAAAATGCAAAAGCAGCGATCGAAGATCTGAAACAAGAAGCTGAACAGGCAGAACGCAACGGAGACTACGGTAAAGTGGCGGAGATCCGCTATGGTAAAATAAAAGAACAGGAAAAAGGTATTGAAAGCCTGACAGTTCAGTTGGATGAGCTTAGCCAACACGGACGGCGTTTGATGAAAGAGGAAGTTGATGCAGAAGATATTGCCGAAAACGTTGCAAAGGCGACAGGCATTCCGGTGACGCGTATGATGCAAAGTGAACGCGAAAAATTATTGCACCTTGAGGAGCATCTCCACGAAAGGGTGGTTGGACAAGATGAGGCCATCACCGCTGTCGCAGATGCAATACGAAGAAGCCGTGCCGGTTTGCAGGATCCAAAAAAACCTATTGGTTCATTTATATTTCTCGGCACAACAGGTGTTGGTAAAACAGAGCTTGCAAAAGCTCTCGCTGAATATTTGTTTGATGACGAAAGCATGATGACAAGGATTGACATGAGTGAGTACCAGGAAAAACATACGGTCTCACGTTTGGTGGGTGCACCTCCGGGATATGTAGGCTATGACGAAGGCGGCCAGCTCACCGAAGCCGTGCGCCGCAAACCGTACAGCGTTGTATTACTTGATGAAATAGAAAAGGCAAATCCGGATGTATGGAACGTGCTGTTGCAGGTACTGGATGACGGAAGGCTCACCGATAACAAGGGCCGCGTGGTGAACTTCAAGAATACCATTATCATCATGACGAGCAATATTGGGAGCGCATTGATACAAGATGCATTCCAGGATGTAAATGAAAACAACCTCGAAGATGTTGTTGATCGCACGAGGATGGATGTAATGAGTCTCCTGCGGCAAACGATCCGGCCTGAATTTTTAAACCGGGTTGATGAGATCATCATGTTCCAGCCGCTTTTGAAAAAAGAAATTCGAAACATCGTACGCATCCAGTTGAATGCACTCAAAAAGACGCTGGAAGGAAGCCATATCGAACTGACTTTCACAGATTATTTGCTCGACTATCTCGCTGATAACGGCTATGATCCGCAGTTCGGAGCAAGGCCTTTAAAGCGCCTTATTCAAAAGCAGATCGTGAACCAGCTTAGCAAGAAAATACTTGCCGGTGAGATCGACAGATCAAACCCGGTTTTGATCGATGTTTTTGGTAACACGGTTGTCTTTAGAAACGAAGTGGCTGAAAAAGTAAAATAGTACCTGCATAGATCGCATGGAAGTCCCGCACAGTAAGCGGGACTTTTTCATTTCATATGAGCGTAACCATTTTTGACGTGAGTTAAAAAGAAAGCGGTGGGGCGTTTTTATTATGTCAAGTAAATTTTGGTACTTTGTTTGTTTCGTATCAGCAGGCAAAAAAATATTTTAATGAAGTGTCGGCACCACACTTCGTCGGTATGCCTGTTGTTCGCTAATCTAAAAACTTTACATTGGACACCTCTACCTACTTTGACTCTATTTACAGGAACGCAAAATTCAACGGGATTCTTATCATGGACCACTCCGGCATCATCCAGGAGATCAATCATGCGTTCAATATTCGCTTTGGTTACACGAATGAAGATCTCGCAGGAAAGAACTTCGCCGTCCTGTTCACCGAGGAAGATCAACTTAAAAATCGACCGGAAAGTGAAATTGACAGAACGATTGCGGAAGGTTCTGCAAACGATGAAAATTATCTCGTTCATAAAGATGGCAACAAGATCTGGGTAACAGGTGAATCGGTTTTGGTTTCCGGCA
>DASQJI010000003.1:0-21264 GCA_035631175.1 Parafilimonas sp. | reverse complement strand
CTCTTCCGTAAGTAAGGAATCGCTGCGCGAATATTTCAACTTTCCATTCGACGTTATGGAGATCGCCCCATGTTTTCTAATCGATGTGCAACGCTTTATCGGCGCGTGGAAAGACCATTTGCGAATTCGCGACGCTTTTATGGAAGATGAATTTGAAGAAGAAAAGTTGGCTTTGAACGGCGATCGTGTGCAGTACAAAAATGTTATCGCTAAAAAGATTATTTATTGTAACGGAATAGAGGCGGCCTCTGGAAAATACTGGTGTAACCTCCCTTTTGTCGGCAATAAAGGACAAGCTTTGATCGTAAACTCAACAAAAATACCGCGCGACTTCATGTACAAGTTTGGCCATCTCACGATGATACCATGGACGAACGATCTCTGGTGGGTTGGCAGCAGTAATGAATTGCAATTTGACAATGAATTACCAACTGAAGATTATAAAACGAAAACAGTTTCGATCCTCACATCAATTTTGAAAGCTGAATTTGCTGTTACCGGGCATGTAGCTGCCATACGGCCCGCGGCTGTCGAACGAAGGCCTTTTGTGGGTATTCATCCGCACTGCGACAATGTCGGAATTTTAAATGGGATGGGTTCTAAAGGATGTTCTTTGGCTCCGTGGTTTGCGAAAGAAATGACAGAATATCTGACGACAGGCAAGCCGATAAATCCATTAGCTGATGTAAAGCGTTATTCGAATGTCTTGAAACGAATGAATGAAGACTGAACTATCCTTCCCAAATTTCGTCTTTACCCTGCAGCCACAATTTCACAGATTCTGTTGTTACCGATTTTGGGCGTTCAATTGGGAAGCCGAGAGCTCTATCCCAGCACAGGCTCGCTAACACACCGAGCGCGCGACTCACTGCAAACAAAACGGTATAAAATTCGTATTCAACCAAACCGTAATGAACAAGCAATGCGCCGCTGTGTGCGTCCACATTTGGCCATGGATTTTTGATCTTGCCCAAACTTTGCAAAATAGGAGGCACGGCCTCGTAAACGTTCCAGACCGTTTGCACTAGCGGGTCGTCGGGCATATGTTTTTTTCCAAATTCCATTTGTGCGGTAAATCGCGGATCGGTTTTGCGCAGTACAGCATGACCATATCCCGGTACAACTTTTCCCTGCTGCAATGTTTTCCGTACATATTCACCGATCTGTTCTTTTGATGGCGTTTTGGTACCCAATTCGTCCTGCATTTCAAATATCCACTTGATCACTTCCTGGTTTGCGAGCCCATGCAATGGACCTGCCAATCCATTCATGCCTGCGGCGTAGCTCAAATATGGATCACTTAAAGCAGATCCAACGAGATGCGTTGTATGTGCCGAAACATTTCCACCTTCATGATCAGAATGGATCGTCATGTATAATCGCATCAGCTCTTTAAAACTTTCGTCTTCAAATCCCATCATGTGCGCAAGATTGCCTGCCCAGTCAAGAAGACCGTTTGGTTGAATGTGAGCATTCTCTTTGTATTTTCTTCTATATATGTAAGCGGCGATGCGCGGCAACCTTGCGATCAGGTCCATTGAATCGTCAAATATTGCTGACCAGTGATCTTTCTTGCTCATTCCTTCTGCATAGCGTTTCGCAAAATTGCTTTCAGTTTGTAAAGCCATCACAGCGGTAACGAACATCGTCATCGGATGCGCATTTAACGGTAGGGCGTCGATCGTTGCGAATACATGGGTAGGTACGTGGCTGCGGCGCTGCAAAACAGAAGTAATATGATTCGCTTCATCGTTTGTTGGTAATTCGCCGATCAGCAAAAGGTGAAAGAGACCTTCCGGTAATGGCTCGGTGCCATCGTTTGCCTTCGGCAACTTCTCACGTAATTCAGGTATCGAATATCCGCGAAAACGAATCCCTTCCTGTGGATCCAGTAAACTCGTCTCTGTAACAAGGCCGGTGATACCCCGCATGCCCTGGTACACCTGCGCCAACTTTACGTCGCCGATCACCTTGTTGCCATTTGCCTGCAGCAGCTCTTTGATCTCAGCTGCGGCACTGTCAGCTTTTTCCCTGAACCTGTCTTTTAATACGCCCATGAGTTATTTTTTTGGCAGAAAGATTTTGGAATCTTGATCAGTATAATGTGCGAATGTTGTTCGCGGTGCTGAATACATGTGTGTCCAAACGGTGCAATATTGCTCAATAAAACTTTAGATATTCAGGCGCTTAAAGATACCATAAGTTATATCGCGAAAAAATTATTTCAGCCTGGTGCGAAAAGAATAATTATGGGTTTATTTGGGAGCTTTCCTATAAAAATAAATGGCGACGAAAGTAAAGATCAGGTTTGGCAACCAGGCTGCGATCAAAGGAGGGAAACTGCTTTTTGTTGAAAAGATAGTGGAGAATCGGTCCATCAGAATGAATATTGCAGCGGTCACAAAACCAATCGCGAGATGAGCGCCGCTGCCGCCACGAACTTTGCGGCTGGCCACCACCGCACCTATCATCGTGAGCACTAACACTGAGAATGGTGTCGCGAATCGCCTGTACTCTTCAACTTCGAGGGTGTTCAATCCTTCTGTGCCACGCAACTGTTGATCTGCTATGTAATGATGCAACTGCGGTGTGTTTAGTTTGTCTTTCGCATATTCATCCTGGTTAAGGTCCGCCGGTTTAAAATTGAAGTTGAACAAAAGCAATTTTTCCCTTTTTACGGTTTCGTGCAGACCATTGATCGTTCGTTCAACAACGTTATTCAGTTTCCATTTACGCGATGCAGTGTCCCATTGCAGCGATTCAGCTCTCAGGTTGTAAGTAAGCTGATTGTCATTGATGCGATGCATAAAAAACGGACCTCCGTATTTTGTCGTCGTATCGTAATTACGGATACCGGCATATGTAAATGAATCGATCCGGAAATACATGTTGCGCGAAGGGCGATTTACGAGCGGATCATAGCTTGAATTTACTTTGATATATTTCGCTTCGAAGTCCGTTCTTTTCGCATTGGCTTTGGGAATTACGAATGAAGACGCGAACAACAGCAACAGTGCAAGCAAAATTCCGCCCAACCAATATGGCCGCAACATTCTTCCATAAGTGGTCCCGCTTGCAAGGATGGCAATGATCTCGCTGCGAAGGGCCATTTTTGATGTGAAAAATATCACAGCAATAAACACGAATAATGGAAATAACAGTGCATCGATGTACGGAATGAATCCTAAGTAATATTTGTTGACGATGTCTTTAAAACTGAGACCAGCCTTTACAAAATCATCTGTCTTCTCGCTCACATCTATTACAACGGCTATAATGGTAAAAAGAAACACGCAGAAGAAAAAGGTGACGAGAAATTTCTTGAGTATATACCAGTCGAGTTTTTTCATCAGCTGCGGGTGAACAGAGAAAAAGTATTATACATTCGGAAAACTGTTATTCACGTGGCGTGCAATATCAAACAAAATTATAGATAACATGATATGGCCGCAGGTTAATATGTTGATAACGTTTAAAGCCTTTGCCTGAATTGCTCAACGGCTGACGATTTCCAACTTAAAAAATTTCCGTCAACCATTTGCTTTCTTGCTTCCCGCAGCATCCAGGTGTAAAACGCCAGGTTGTGAATACTGGCGAGTTGCAGACCGAGTAATTCGTCAGCCACAAACAGATGGCGCAGGTAAGCTTTCGTGTAATGGTTACTTACTGTGCACGGTAAACTTTCGTCTATAGGCGAAAAATCGGTGGCCCATTTTTTATTCTTTATGTTGATGACGCCATGCGTAGTAAACAGCATGCCATTCCGTCCGTTGCGTGTAGGCATAACACAATCAAACATGTCTACGCCAAGGTTGATGCATTCAAGTATGTTCCATGGTGTACCAACACCCATCAGGTATCTCGGTTTATCTGCGGGCAGATTGTTGCAACAAAGTGCAGTTATTTCATACATCACATTTTCCGGCTCACCTACACTGAGTCCTCCGATCGCATTTCCATCGGCATTTTTTGAAGCCGCATATTCACATGAGGCGATCCGCAAATCATGGTATGTATTGCCCTGCACGATGGGAAAAAGAGTTTGTCCATAACCGTAGAGGTCGTCTGTTTCGTCCAAACGTTTTATACACCTTTCCAACCAGCGGTTCGTTAACTCCATGCTGTTTTTCGCATATAGATATTCAGACTGCCCGGGCGGACACTCATCAAATGCCATGATAATGTCGGCACCAATACTGCGCTGAATGTCCATTACTTTTTCCGGTGTGAACAAATGCCGGCTACCATCGATATGACTTTGGAACATCACACCTTGCTCATTTATTTTTCTGCTTTGTGCAAGCGAAAAAACCTGGTATCCCCCACTATCAGTAAGTATTGGCTTGCTCCACCCGATGAAGTTATGCAGCCCGCGAGCTGCCTGCAAAACATCAACGCCCGGACGTAAATACAAATGATAAGTGTTACTAAGCATGATCTCAGCTCCAATATCTGCTGATAACTGTTGCTGCGAAACAGCTTTAACGGAACCTACCGTGCCAACGGGCATGAAAAAAGGTGTTGAAACTTTTCCATGTTTTGTGGTAAGTGTCCCAGCTCTGGCTCCGGTGACAACATCGTTGTATTCGATTTGAAAACCGATCGGCATTTTGCAAATGTAGTTGTCGCTTTTTAGGGAAAGAAATACTCAAAAAGTGCTGTAAAAACTTAATGGCTTTTAACAATTACGCACTAATCCTTTGGCTTGATTTTCCTTCTTAATACAGGAACTCGATGAACCAATTTTTTTAAAAAATAAAATCTGAATTGTTATGAAAAAAGTCTTTAAAATTTTGCTTCTGGCGCTGTTTGTAAGCGCCGGTACGGTTACCGTCAATGAAGCAAAATCGCAAGGTGTGAATGTAAGCTTCTCTGTCTTCTATAATTCATTGAAGCCTTACGGGCGCTGGACGCATCACCCAAAATACGGTCAAATATGGATATCTAATACCCGCGGTTTTAGCCCTTATTCAACTGGAGGTCACTGGGCCTACACCGACTACGGATGGACCTGGGTTTCTGATTATGATTGGGGCTGGGCTCCGTTCCATTATGGACGCTGGGCATATGAACGCAGTTACGGTTGGTATTGGGTGCCTGATTATGAATGGGCTCCTGCATGGGTAGCATGGAGATCAAGTGGTGATTACTACGGATGGGCTCCTTTGTCTCCCGGATTAAGTATCGGTGTTGATTTAAGTTTTGGAAACGGTATTCCGTACGACAGGTGGGTATTTGCGCCGCACAGGTATATAACAAGTCCTTACATTTCGAGGTATTATGTTCCGCGTAGTCGCAATACGGTCATCATAAAAAACACAAGGGTGATTAACAACGTTACCGTTAAAAATAATGTACGGTATGTAGTTGGCCCGAGAAAGGACGAGGTAGAAAAGATCAATCATACGAAAATACAGACGTTGACTGTATCTAATTCTTCCAGACCCGGTAAGACCGTCATCAATAAGAACACAGTTAATGTTTACAGGCCGGTGATAAATGATAACGATAAGACGATCGTAAATAAAAATTCTAATAACACAACGGTCGAAAAAAACAGCAACAACACCACTGTAAATAAGAACAACAATAATACGTCGACCAGCAAGAGCACAACTACGAAGAGTAGCGATAGCAAGGCAACTGAAAAAAAGCCTGAAGAACAGAAGCCTGCAGTAAAGAAGAATACACAGCAAGACCAGGAAAAAGAAAAGGAACAGCAAAAGCCGCCTACCAGCAGCAATACAAACAGGCAAAAAGTTCAGCCGTCGTCTGAACATGCAAACGTAGCAAGCTCAAAAGGAACACAAATTTCGCAGGAGAAAAGGCAGCAGTTGACGAAAAAAGCGCCAACACAAAAGCCAACTGCGAGCGATAAAAAGAATCCAAAAGATCACCCGACTAAATAAATAGCACTTAAAAAAGAAAGCCGGTTAATTTCGATTAGCCGGTTTTTTTATTTTTATGCGGGTTTTGCGTCGTTTCGAAATTGAGTTCACAACACTTTATAAACAGATGGAATGAAATTGCCTTTTAAAGCGATCTGGAAAATTATCAAATGTTCCGCCAGTGACTTTATCACTTGCCGGATAACGCGCATGAGCGCAGCGTTGGCGTACTATACTATATTTTCAATTGCGCCGATGCTCATCCTCGTGATCAGTTTAAGCGCGGTGTTTTATGGTCGAAATGCGATAGAAGGGAGCGTGTATGGAGAGATAAGATCGTTCGTGGGCGATGATGCTGCCTTACAGATCCAGGCACTGATAAAAAATGCGACGATTGCAAAAGGAAATGCGTTTGCCTCCGGAGCAAGCATAGCTGCGCTGATCTTCGGCGCTACCGGTGTATTCGGAGAAATTCAGGACTCGATCAATTTTATTTGGGGCTTGAAAGCAAAACCTCAACGCGGATTTTGGAAGATCATTCTCAACCGGCTGCTAAGCTTTTCAATTATCGTTAGCCTCAGTTTTATTCTCTTAGTCTCTTTGTTGGTGAATACTGTTTTAGATCTGATTTCTACCCGTCTTACCGACTTATTTCCAGGCGTTGAAGTGTACACAGCCTACGCAATAAATTTATTGATCACATTTTTGATCATCACGTCCTTGTTCGCGATCATCTTTAAAGTGTTGCCCGATGCAAAGATCAAGTGGAAAGATGTGCTTACCGGTTCTGTTGCCACAGCCTTGCTTTTCATGTTTGGCAAGTTTGCCATCAGTTTCTACCTCGGAACAAGAAATATTGGAAACACTTATGGAGCAGCAGGCTCCATTGTGATCATACTCTTATGGGTTTATTATTCGGCAATCATTCTTTATTTCGGCGCTGCTTTTACAAAACATTATTCGCAGGCGAGGGGAAGGAGAATATATCCTAACAACTATGCAGTTTGGACCGAACACATCGAGAAAGAAAAATCAGGTTCACTCCAGGAGGTGGCGCCCACGCCTTTACAGTAGATCTTTCTTTGCCTTTTGCTCACGCAACATTTCAACGAAACCCATATTTCTCGATAATGCAGATACGGCCATTGCGATCCGTTTTGTTTTTGTTGGTTCAGTTTTCGCGCTTCTGATCCAGTTACTAATATAGTTTTGATGACTTTTAGGAAGAGAATTGAAGTACTTGATCGCGGCAGGTTCATCATTCATGCACGCCATAAGATCTTTATCTATTGCCAGCGGTGTATCGTCCAGTTCCAGTTGCGCGGTAACTGTTGCCCCTTTTCGTTTGCCGATCCCTTTGCGCATGCTAGCGTTCAACGGCATGATAAAATTTCCTCCGCCCATCGGCATCAACGCCACGCCTTTTATCGTGTGCGCATCAATTTTGCCTTTAACGCGGAATGATCGTTTATTATTTGGAAGAATTTTCTGCGCTATATCTGCAGGTATTTCAATATAGGTCCAGCCGGTTTTTTCTCCCTGTTCTGAAAATCGCAAGATCGTTGTCGTAAACTTTACCATGATGATATGTCTTGGATCGTCAAAATTATTACATCAAAATACCTGCGATGGTTGCCGATAAATAGGACGCGAGAGTTCCGCAGAACAACGCTTTCAACCCGAGCCGTGCCAGATCCGCTCTGCGCTCTGGTGCGATCGCGCCAATGCCGCCGATCTGCATGCCGACGCTGCTGAAGTTTGCAAATCCACAAATCGCAATACTGATGATCACGAGCCCTTTTTCAGTCACTAACGGAACATGTTTGCTCGTTAAATTCTGAAAAGCCACAAACTCATTCACTGTTAACTTTTGGCCGAGCAAAGTAGCGCCGTTACTGATGTCTTGTTGGGGTACGCCCATGCTCCATGCGAACGGGTAAAATAATTTGCCAAAAATATAATTCAGCGAAAGATCAAAACCGGGATTGAAAAGATGACCGATATGCAGAAGAACATAATCCACCAATGCGATCAAGGCAATAAAGGCTATGAGCATCGCGATCACATTCATTGCGATCTTGAAACCGTCAGCGGCGCCTTGTGCGACTGCATCGATCACGTTTATGTAACTGCTTCTTACTTCCAGCGTCACGCGTTGAAAAGTTTCGCTTTCTGCAGTCTCCGGAAAAACGATCTTTGAAATCACGAGGGCACCGGGCGCTGCCATTAAGCTCGCGGTGATGAGTTTTGGTGCAAGATCAAGGCCCGCCGCCGCGCCCATACTTGCATACACTATCAGTATTCCACCCGCGATACACGCAAGGCTTCCACTCATGCTGGCGAGCAGCTCGCTTTGCGTCATGCCTTTTAAGTATGGACGTATCATGATCTGCGCTTCGACCTGTCCCACAAAAGCGCTGGCTACATTACTCAACGCCTCGGCGCCACTCACACGCATGATCACATTCATCGCGCGCGCGAGCGCTGAAACCACGCGTTGCATGATACCAAAATGATAGAAGACTGCCACCAGCGCACAAATGAGGATGATAGTCGCAGTGACATTGAAGGCGAAGACAAAACCGCCTTTGACGTAGTCAGCAACGGTGCCATCATTCTGTGTAACAACAATACCTGAGTATATGAACGAAGCTCCCTGTCGTGCAAAGGACTGGAGTCGTTCCATGCCATGACCGAGCCACTCAAAAAACACTCCCACAATCGTTACTTTAAATATCAATAATGCTATTATGATCTGCAGCGCCAGGCCGCTGAGCACCAATCTGCGGTTTATTTTTTTTCGATTGTTTGAGAAGATGAAAGCTAAGCCCAGAATTAACAGAATGCCGATCAAACCCTGGAAGCGTTGCATGTTAGTGTCGTGAAATTAAACTTCAAGATAATCAAAGTTTATTGTTGGTGGTTTACTCCATGAGCGATCGTGCGAATAAAAAAGCCCCCGTGCGGCGGGGGCATTAATAATTTTTGCCGGCTTGTCAAAGATTTGCCTGGATCTTTTTTTCGAGAATAGATTTTGGCACAGCGCCGATTTGTTTGTCCACTACTTTTCCATCTTTTATGAAAAGAATAGCGGGGATCGAAGTGATGCCATAGTTCATGCTTACCGAAGGATTAAGGTCTACGTTCACCTTGCCTACGTTTACCCTTCCCGAATATTCCTTTGACAGTTCCTCGATAACGGGACCGATCGCGCGACATGGGCCGCACCATTCTGCCCAAAAATCTATTACTGTTAATTTATCGCTTTTCAAAACGTTCGTTTCAAAATTTGAGTCCGTGAATTCCTGCGCCATACATTGATTATTTTGATGTAAAAATTACTTTATCAAAGCAAAAATAAGTCCAAATGAAAATACCTGCTATTAATGACTTATTAAGAGTTGTGCACAGAAAATAGTAAGAAAGATGCTGACATCGAGGCAGTCGGAATCAGGATAATAAACTCTGCCTGACAAGAAATTCGAGTTTCCGGTTCGCGTCGAGCAACTTCCTGCTTAGTTCTTCATTCTCTTTTCTCAGCTTAAATACCTCGTAAGCACGGTCAACGAAAATGCGGATGTCATTCTCGTTCCACGGTTTAGTAAGGTATTTGTAAACCTGGCCGCGGTTAATCGCATCTACCACAGCGTTAATATCGGTATATCCTGTAATAAGGATCCTGATCGGCTCCGGGCGTGTTGCGATCAGCGATTCGAAAAATTCGATACCCGTCATCACGGGCATGCGCTGATCGCTGAGAATAACATGAATGTCGGACGTTTGTACTATTTCGTTTGCCTCACGGGCAGACTCTGCCAAAAAGATGTTGTAATCGCGGCGAAAAGCCGCTTTAAATGCCGTCAGGTTATGCGGTTCGTCATCTACGTAAAGCACATTAATCAGCTTTTCTTTCATCAGACATTGGATTTAATAACAGGACTAAGATCGAGTCCGCATACAAAAAATTGTGTCATGCTCCCTGAATTGGCACGCAATACAAAAATCTAAAATATTCATTTTTTCTCAACATTGACAACAATTTACGTGATTGCGGCACCGTTTGATTTCAATTAATTTTCACAGCTTTGCGAAGTTTTTTTAATTTGTCGCGTTTATTGCAGGGATGGAGACTGAAATACAGATAAGGGCTTTTAGAGCAACGCATGATCCGGATACTTGTCTTCGATTCATACTGGGCCATCAAAAAGTCCTCGAAAATCATGGCATATATAAGGTGACATCGTCTGCGGTCGACTGGATGTACAGTCCTTCGGTATTTGTTATAGTGGTAGAATCGATGGACCGTACAAAATTATTTGGAGGAGCCCGTATTCATGCGTTCACTGAAAACGGACAACTGCCGATAGAAGAGGCAACCGCCCAAATGGACAAGCGCATTCACACGGTCGTGAGAAAGTGGGCACAAAAGGGAACAGGAGAGCTCTGCGGACTTTGGAATTCGATCGAAGTGGCAGGGTTGGGCATTGGGAGCTTGTTTCCGTTGCGCGCGGGTATTGTGATATCGGAACAAATCGGGCTCAATTCACTCTTCTTTCTCTGTTCGCCATTAACCATTCGTTTTAATAAATGGGTAGGTAGCCGTATTTTGCACGAAGTTGGCAATAACGGGACGTTTTATTATCCAAAGTTGGATTTGCTTGCAACTGCAGTATTGCTGGAAGACGCGATAAGCTTGTCAAACGGCCATCCGCGTGAAAAGGACAAAATGCTGTCCATGCGAAAGAATCTTACGATGACAACCCAGGAGAGATCTCCGTTTAAAAACTTTTACGTAACGGTTCAGTATGCATTAAAATTAGCCGATGCTGATCCGCAGGAATTTGTACTGGGCCTAAAAACTGTCAACGCGTAAGATGCGAAAAATTGTAAGTACGCTGATCTTCACTTTTTTCATTAATATTTTGCCACTGGTCTTCAAGCCGGAGCTGTTGCTGGATTACAGGGCCATCATCATCTTAATTGGTGGGCTTACTATGTTTCTTACGCAACCCGCTTTTAGTTTGGAAGAAACACTTGAAAACAAAAAAACCGACAGGTTTTCTATTCTGATAATCCTCGTCGCCTCGGGCGTCAGTGTGAGCTCGTCATTGGTAGAATGGGCTTATTTCGGACGAAAAAATTTTTCTTTGTTTTTGCCGGCGCTTGGAATTTTTATGATCGCGGCTGGCTTAGCGTTGCGCATTTCCGCCATCATTACGCTGGGAAAATTCTTCACGGCAACAGCTCGCGCAACGAAACAACAGATCTTGGTGAAAAAGGGTCTGTATGGCGTGATCAGGCATCCTTCATACCTGGGGGCAATAATCGTAATGACTGGTGTGCCGGTGCTTTTGAATAACAGGGTGACTCTTTTTTCAACGATAGTGCTGCTGACTTTAGCGTACAGCATTCGCATTAAGAACGAAGAAAAAGTACTGGTATCTATCTTTGGAGAGAAATACGTTCGATACTCGCAAAGAGTAAAGAGAATGATTCCTCACATCTGGTAACAGCTTATGCAGCTCATAAAAATTATAAGGTCGTGCATACTCACGCTGTACGTGGTTTTTTTACTGTCACCTGCACTTGCTGCCGAACCCATTTTGTTCAGCAATCCCTCACGAATCGTAAGCGTTGGAAAAAACCTGGAGATACTTGAAGACAAAGAAGGGAAGTATGATGAACGCACGATCATGGCGGCGACGGGCTTTCATATAAGCACGAACGATGTTCCTTTATTTCCTATCCCCGATGTGAACGTTTGGTTGCGGTTTTCTGTTACAAACAATTCTTCACTCAACGCAGTATATCTTTTTATTGAGCATTTCAATGTTTCGAAGATCACATTATACAAAGCAGAGTCGGAATTGAAACCAATTTATGTTGATGGTAATGCATTACATCATCCTGCTGACAATTCATTACCCGCATACATTAAAAACCTGTCTCTCGCACCCGGAACAAGCGGCATTTTTTATATGCACGTTGAAAGTGTTCATCCGGTTGTTTTTTCCACATACGTGGGATCACAACCTGCGATCCAGGAAGAGATCAAAAAACAAATATTTACTGTTTCGGTATACGTTGGCATTGTAGCGGCGGTGTTCCTTTATAACCTTTTCCTATTTTTTCCCACCAGGGACCGAAATTATTTTTTGTATATCATGTATGTTTTTTGTTTGGGCTTTGCTCAGCTCACGCTGGCAGGATACCCGTTCAAATTTCTTTGGCTTTCTCAACCTTCTCTGAATTACTACGCGGTGCCCGTAACATCGTGCCTCGCCGGAGTTTTCGGAATTTTGTTTTCGATCCAATTCTTAAGAACTAATTTTTATACGCCTGTCTTGCATAAGATCCTGATCGCTACTGCAGCTTTATATGCGCTCGGGATCGTTTTCAGTTTGGCACACAACAATAAGTTAAGCTACGACGTACTCGATTATAACACACCGGTCGTTGGAATACTTTCGATAATTGCCGCATTCATTGTTACCGCAAAAGGATACAGGCCGGCGTTATATTATGCGATCTCGTGGCTGTTCTTTCTTGCGGGACTGATCGTATTCAGCTTACGCAACATTGACGTGTTGCCGTCAAATTCTTTTACAACGTACATCTTGTTTATGGGTTCGTCAATTGAAGCAGTTCTGCTGTCAATTGCGCTTGCCGACAAGATCAATACGCTGAAAAAAGAGAAAGAGCAGTCGCAAGCGGAGGCGTTACAGAAGTCGCGCGAAAACGAACAACTCGTGCGAGAACAAAATGTGATGCTTGAACAAAAAGTTGTGCAGCGCACGCAGGAAATACAGGAAGCAAACAACCAGCTAAGCGACGCGTTAAATAATTTAAAAGATACGCAGACACAACTTGTCGAAGCTGAAAAAATGGCGTCACTCGGACAACTTACTGCTGGCATCGCTCATGAGATAAACAACCCGATCAATTTTGTAAAATCAAACATCAACCCGCTGCGACTTGATGTAAAAGACCTGCTTGATGTACTGCACGAATATAGCAGCCTTCACTCTATACAGGACGGAGCGATACTGAGGGAGAAGCTTTCAAAGATCGAATCGCTGAAGGAGGATATAGATGTTGAACTGATCCAAAAAGAAATACATAACCTTATCCTGGGTATCGAGGAAGGCGCCGAACGTACAGCTGAAATTGTGAGAGGCCTGAGAACCTTCAGCCGGCTCGACGAAGCGGCGCTCAAGACAGTAAATATTCATGACGGCATCGTTTCAACATTGGTGCTGCTGAAGAACAGTATTCCCTATAACATAAAAGTTGAAAAAGAATTTAATGCGCGAGGCAATATTGAGTGCTTTCCCGGCAAGCTTAACCAGGTTTTCATGAATATTCTTACCAATGCCATACACGCGATCAAAGCAAAGCAGGAAAAAGAAGAGGAAGGATTTATTTGGATCAAAACCCGTGACGTGAATAATGATTCAACCGAAATTTCCATAAAAGACACAGGTGTTGGTATGACGGAAGAAGTTAAACGCCGCGTATATGAACCGTTTTTCACGACCAAGGAAGTGGGAGAGGGGACTGGCCTCGGAATGGCCATCGCGTTCAAAATAATTGAAAAGCACGCCGGGAAAATTGAGATCGTTTCGTCTCCTTGCGCAGGGGCTGAATTTATTATAACTTTACCGAATCATCATCCGGTATCGGATCATCTCTAGCTGCCATGTTTCCCGAAGACAAAAAGATCAAAGTTTTATATATCGACGACGAAGTCAATAACCTGCTGAGTTTTCAGTCATCATTCCGCAGAAAGTATAAAGTTTTCATCGCGTCTTCCGGAGCAGAGGGGCTGAATATTTTGAATGATGAAAGAGATATCCAGGTGATCATCTGCGATCAGCGAATGCCTCATTCTACCGGAGTTGAATTCTTCCAGGTGGTAAGAAAAGCACATCCAAACCCGGTACGCATTCTGCTCACCGGTTATACCGATGTCGAGGCTATCATAGATGCCATCAACAAAGGCGAGATATTTCGTTATATTAAAAAACCGTGGGATGAACTGGAACTGCAAAATGCAATTCAGAACGCACACGAACTGTACACCACGCGCTGGCAATTAAGGCGCAAAGTTTCAGAGCTTGAAAAAACGAACGATGAGCTAAACCGTTTTGTTTACAGCACTTCACACGACCTGCGCTCTCCGCTTGCTTCCATAATGGGGATCCTGAATTTGTCAAGAATGGAAAAGTCGGTGGAAGACCCGAACAATTATTTAAGCATGATCGAAACGTGCGTGAATAAAATGGATTCATTCATACAAAAGATCATTGAATATTACCGCAGCATACGCGTAGAGGAAGAGCAAACTGAAATTGATTTTGAAGAAACGCTGGAGGCCAGCATTGAAATATGCAGGATGCAACGGCCGGACGTAAAGTTCAATGTTGTGATCGACCAGCCGGTGAAGTTCATTAATGATGGTTTCAGAGTGTCTATCATTCTTGATAACCTGATTTCAAACGCGGTGAAATATCAAAAGCCGTCGTCGTCTGAAGCGCCAACTGTTAATATTAACGTGAAAGCAGACGAGTATAAGGCGCAGGTAGAAATTGAGGATAATGGGATCGGCATTGTTGAAGAGCATCTGAATAACATTTTCAAAATGTTTTTTCGCAGTACTTCACACGTGAACGGCTTAGGAATTGGATTGTACATAGTAAAGGAAGCGTTAGCGAGGATAGGAGGCGACATCTCAGTCGTTTCAACTTATGCGGTGGGAACTATATTCCGGATAATGATCCCAAATCTTGCAAAACAGCAGATTGCCTCAGATATTGTTAATTAAGATTCGGACTGGGAATTTTTTTTTTACTTCGCTTATTATCGCGTGGTGAGAAAACCAAAAAATAGGCTCGTGCAAATGCAATTATTCAAGCTTTCTTTTTTCATTTTAATACTCGCGGCTTTCGGATGTAAGGTTTCGTCTAAAACAGCAGAAACCGTTTCTTCCAAACCTGCAGAGACGGCGCAAACGGTCGCGCAGCAGCATCCAGGCATTCAGTTCATCGAAGACGACTGGGACCTCGCGTTGAAAAAAGCGCAGTCAGAACACAAGCTCGTCTTTATTGATATTTATGCTACGTGGTGCGGGCCATGCAAAATGATCAAACAATACACTTTCACTGACTCCGCGGTAGGAGAATTTTTTAATAAGAATTTTATCAATATTACTATTGATGGCGAAAAGGGAGTGGGGCCGCAACTCATGCAACAATTCGCGGTGAATGCCTATCCGACCTTGATCGTTACTGATGACAACGGGAAACCAGTTTTGGCAACCGAAGGATATTTACCTGCAGACTATCTTCTGCAGTTTGCAAATGAAGCTGTAAAAAGAAACCAACAGCAACCTTCATTGCAATCACAAAATTAATTCCTGTTAGAAAATATTGTTTTGGTAATCGTTGTTCAGTTGAACGATATCAGGCTCGTGCACGTACGTGGTGTTGTAGCGGAAAGCAATATTGAATCGTAACGATGCTGCAAAAGAGTTTGATTGATATGCCTTCCTTGGAAAATAGGCTAACCGCAATTCTATCGTTTTAAAAACCAGGTTTTCGTTACGGGCGCGAAGCCCGCTTCCCAAGCCATAATAAACTCCGGACTTTTGAAAATCGTCTTCGGGTGTTAGCAGCGCCACATCTGCAAAAACAAAAGGAGAGAATTTGAAACCAAGTAGTTTATAATTGATGAAGCTGATCGTTTCTGAATGCACACTGATCCGCTGCGTTCCTCTGACAGAATCTGAACTGTAATAACGCAAACCAAAAGGATTATTGATCGATAGCGGATCGAGTCCTACGCGGTTAAATTGTTTCGCATAAGAGACGCGCAAATATTGCCGCATCTTGAAGTTCTGAAAGAACAGTAACCTGCTGAACCCGGATGCGCCAACTAAAATGCCGGCATCCTGCCATTCGCCATGGTCCCAAAAACTTCCGCCGCGAACGAAGTACTGAACGATGTCTCCTTTTCTGTAAACTTTATAGAAGTTCGCATCGATGCCAGCGTATGGCCGCTCGAGGTAGGCCTGCTTATACCAACCACCGGTCAGCGCGATATTGTATCCATAAGGGATATCTTCCGTGGTGCCGAAACCGTAAATAAAATTTGCTTTATAATATTCCTGTTTGAAAAAAGTGAACTGTGCTAATACTGCTTCCCTGCTATTGAAACGGAAATCAAGTTTATTCGCTACTTGCTCAGGTGTTTGCGTAAAATAGTTGTTGTAGTATCGCAGGCTGATGAATTGTTTATCTCTTCTGCCTGGGTCCTTAATAAATTTTTCAACTCCAAGATTATAGCCAATCCATGCATCAAATAGATTGTAAGAATAATTGAAGTAGATATTTTCAGGCTTTGAATAGCTGTTCATCGATTGGTTCCGGCCGATAGTCAACCCACCGGCAAGATGGGAGTATTGAGAGATGAGGTCCCTTTGCAGGTTAACATACATCGCACGCTCGTCGTTTGAACCGTCATACAGATTCGGGTTGATGGTTGAGTAGGCAACTGTAAAGTCCGTGAACGAGTGCAGCACATTATATTTTGTATACCTGAGACCAAAACCAAACGCAGGATCCCTGTTTTTTTGAACCATAATTGTCCCCTGCAGGTTTTGTGCTCCGCCCATCAGGTTTACGTCGCCCGCTTGTGCTTTGAATTTTCCCGTACTTACGTTATTCAGTTGCCCGGTCATACTGAAAAGATCTTTGGTGATCACGTAAACATCTACAGAATCCTGCGAACCGAGGATCGGTTTTACTACGATCCTTGCGTCTTGTATATACTCGAGAGAACGCAGGTAGCGTTCGTTGTCAGCACAGCGATATGCAACGAGAGGCGTATTTTCTTTTAAAAAAAGATTATCGCGAATGGCCCAGTAGCGAGTGTCTCTGTGCAGGTGATTAAGGACCCGGGTGCCAAAATAATTTATCGACTTTGCCGTATCCGAGAACGTTTTTTCAAAGTGGTATTGATTGATGATGATATTCCGGATGATCTTTCCCTGGTACGGTAAAAATGCCTGTTCACTTTTTGTAGTTAGAAGGTCTTCTCCAACGACACTGTCAGTGCGGCTGCGCTTTAGAAAATGCATTGCATAATGGAAGATGTTATTTTTTGGGGCAGTGCGTGTTGAATCCCCCGGCTGAGCGAGGACCGGGTGAAAAGCGTAGATCAGCAAAATGCAAATAACAGTAAGGGTCTTTACAATGTATCTCACTTTTTCAAAGTGTTGAATAATTACCCTACTGCATAAACTAATCCAAAATTTCGGGGCGAAGCCAACGTTTCAGGCCATCATTCAGCCAGGTAAACCCATCGGCCTAAACTTATTGCCCAACCGCGCATCCGCTTTGATTTGATCCTGGGCCGACAAACCTGTTGGTGACTATGGGCCTTTTTGCCGCGGATTATTTGCTACAATTTGTCAATGAAGCTGAAAAAGAAACCTGGGTGAAATGAAACTGCAAGCTGGAATTCAGAAATCTTCAGGCTCAAAAAATATTGTTCTGAGAATCACTGTTGAGTTGAATAATATCCGGTTCGAGTACATAATTAGTATTGTATCGAAACCTGAAATTAATGGCCAGCGTGGCTTTAAATGATTGCGTTTGATTCCCCTTGCGTGGAAAATAAACAATACGAAGTTCGGAGGTCCTGAATACGAGATTTTCGTTTCTGGTACGTATGCCACCGCCAAGCCCATAATACCAGACTGATTTATTGAACGTTTCATTATAAAGGTTAAGCGCAACAACATCGGCAAATGCAAACGGCGAAAATTTAAATCCTAAAACCTTATAATTTATAAATGTGATTGTTTCACTGTGTAAGCTGAAGCGTTGATTGCCGGTTATCGAATCGGAACTGAAGTAGCGGAGTCCGAATGCATTGTTGATGCCAAGCGGATCGAGTCCTATGCGGTTGAACTGCCTGGTATAAGAAAGCCGCATATATTGGCGCAGCTTAAAATTGTTAAACAGGAACAACCGGCTGAAACCAGAAACCCCGAGAAGAATGTTTGCGTCCTGCCATTTACCCCTATCCCAAAAGCTGCCTGCCCGCAAAAAGTATTGAACGATGTCTCCTCTATTGTACACCTTATAACGGTTGGCATCTAAGCCCGCGTACGGACGGGAGAGATAAGCCTGCTGATACATGCCCAAAGTAAACGCCATGTTATAACCGTAAGGAATATCCTCAGTGGTTCCAAATCCGTAGATGTAATTTGTTTTATAATAACCTTGCTTAAAAAAAGTAAACTGAGCCAGCACTGCTTCCTTATTATTAAAACGAAAATTGAGCTTGTCCTGCACCTGCACAGGCGTTTGCGAAAAAAACGTGTTGAAATAACGAAGGCTGATAAATTGATTGGCTTTACGTGTTCTGTCTTTAATAAGTTTATCGGGACCAAGATTATAACCAAGCCAGGAGTCAAAGACATGATAGCTGTAATTAAAAAAATAATCCTCAGGCTTTGAATAATTATTGAACGATTGATATTTACCTACTGTTAAGCCGCCGGCAAAATGCGAGTATTGCGATACCAGAATTCTTTGTAATGTAACGTATCCTGCATGTTCATCCATAGTGCCGTCATGAAGATCCCGGTTGATGGTTGTATAGCCCACAGTAGCATCAATAAAAGTGCCCGCCACATTATATTTTGTGTACATAATCCCTGTTCCAATGGCAGGACTACGGTCTTTTTCAATTAAAATCGCGCCCTGTAAATTTTGCGCCGCACCAAACAGGTTCACGTCACCAACCTTTGCTTTAAATTTTCCAGGACTTGCATTGTTCAGTTGACCATTCAAACTAAAAAAGTCTTTTGTAATTACATAAACATCTACTGAATCCTGCGTGCCAGTAATGGGTTTTACAATAATACGCGCATCCTGTATATAATCGAGCGAGCGGAGGTACCGCTCGTTATCTGCAAGCTGGTAAACGGCAAGCGGTGTGTTTTCGTGTATGAAAAGATCATCGCGTATGGCCCATTGCCTGGTATCCTTATGCAGCCTATTCAGGATTTTTGTGCCAAAATAGTTGATGCTTTTGGTCGTGTCGATAAACGTTTTCTCGAACCGGTATTGATTGACGATGATATACCTGATGGTCTTGCCTTCATAAGGCAAAAACGCTTCTTCGCTTTTCAGGGCAAGCAAGCCGTCCGCATCAATACTATTGGAACTGCTCTTTTTAATAAAGTGCATTGCATAATGAAAGATATTGTTCTTCTTCGGCGTGAGACTGGTATCATGCACCTGTCCGCGCGCACGAGCGCAGACTAAGAGCAGAAAAGCAATTGATGCAAGCTTTAATATGTATTTCGATTTCAAACTGGACCCATGGAACAGGTAATCTCCAATGCAGAAGGTAGTCCAATTTATTCAAACGTAAATTTTTAAAATGTCGAGGAAGTCTTTTCGTGGTATCATCCGGGCACCCAAAGTCTCCAGGTGTTCCGTATACACCTGGCAGTCTATTAATTGGACGCCTTCCTGCTGGAGAAGTTGGACATACTTAATAAATGCAAATTTGCTCGCATTGGCGAAGAGGCTGAACATACTCTCCCCAAAGAAAATCTTACCGAGCCGGATTCCGTATAGGCCGCCGACGAGGGTATCACCTTTCCAGGTCTCGGCCGTATGAGCATATCCTTTTTTAAAAAGGTCAGTATAGGCTTCCTCAATTGCTTCCGTTATCCAGGTGCCGTGCTGACCTTCGCGTTTAATAGTTTTGCACTGATGAATCACCTGCACAAAGTCGGTATTGGTTCGAAAATCAAATTCTGCTTTTCGAAGCACTTGTTGCATACTCTTGCTGATCTTCAGTTCCTGCGGAAATAATACGAATCGCGGATCAGGGCACCACCATAATGGATAGTCATCTTCAAACCAGGGAAAGATGCCATTTTTGTATGCGAGTAAAAGACGTTCTTCAGAGAGATCGCCTCCGATTGCTAATAATCCTTCTTCAGTGGTTTCGTCGGCAGGAGGAAACCAAACATTATTATCCAGGATATAAAGTGCCATGAAAAATCGGGAGGAAGATCAGGAGGCTACAACTTCTTCAATGGTGGCATTTATCCCACGGTCGGTGATCGCTTCGCGCATTGGTTTAAGTGTATCATAATCGCCCTGCTTAACCGCATACTTGCCGTGGAAATGTATAATGAACGCGCATTGCTCGGCTTGTTCCGGAGTGTGGCCGCAGACTTCGACCAGCGTTTCGATCACCCAATCGAACGTGTTTACTTCATCATTCCACACTATCAGGTTGTATGAATGAAACGTCGTGGTAAGGACGTCAGTGTCAACTTCCTGCCATGTTTCAGCGGCCGTATCTGCACCCATCATCATAGGGCAAAGTTAATCGTTTGTTTCGGGGAAAAAAATCGAGCAGGTCGTTAAAATCTCCCTACTCGCTACGTGTTGCTTTGATCATCCGGTCTTTGCCCTGCATATCTTTTTTGATCTCTACTGAACGAAATCCCGAACCGCGAAAGAGGTCCGCAACTTCATCCGCGAGCAATTGGTTTAGTTCTACATACAAACAACCATTTTCCTTCAGGTGATGAATTGCAAACCGTGCAATGTGCCGATAGAAGAGGAGTGCATCTTCTTCCGGAACAAATAATGCGACGTGCGGCTCGTACAAAAAAACATTTGTTCTCATTTCTTCCGCTTCGTTTCTTTTTACATAAGGAGGGTTGCTCACGATCATGTCGAAGCGCGGAAGATTTTCAATATATTCTTCGTGCAAAATATCTGCGTAGAAAAAATTTATTTGTGAATTGTTATCAATTGCATTTCGTTGTGCAATTTTCAAGGCAGCTTCACTAATATCAAGCGCAGACAATTGCGACGATGGTAATTTTTTTTTCAATGCGATCGCGATGCAGCCACTGCCTGTGCCGATGTCGAGAATTGTGAATTGTGAATTGTGAATTGTCAAATCTGAGACGATCCATTCAACAAGTTCTTCGGTTTCGGGGCGGGGGATCAATACGTTTTCATCCACATAAAGTTTGAGACCTGCGAACCATGCTGCATGCAAAACATATTGCACCGGTTGATGCTGCAACAATTTTTCAGTGTAATTGGCAAGCAGTTGTTGCTGATCCGTATCGAGCGCTTTATTCCTGTTCAGCAAACGATCAATTTTTTTTTCACTTGAAATGTGTTCGATAACGAGATCTGCAATGTTCGCGGCCTCACGCGCATCATAGATCGCGGAAAGTTGCGATGATAATTGCTGATATGCCTGCTGGATTGTCACCGCCGCAATGTAGAAATGATTTAGGTATTTTTGATTGATACATGCACCA
>DASQJI010000002.1:0-29655 GCA_035631175.1 Parafilimonas sp. | reverse complement strand
AACTAGCGTGCTGTCATCATTCCTGGCGAACACAAATGCCGCCCGGTTGTTTTTAAGTTGAATCGGCTTTATACAACGTACCTGCCCTTTCACCGTTAAGCCGTTTAAGGTTGTAGCCAAAAACCGGTCATTGCCTTCGTTTAAAAGGATCGTGCCGTAATCTGCATCGTACCTGCCCATCTGAATATTACTATCGTAGTAATTCCCGCCTAATAAAACGTCAGGAAGCTTATCATGATTAGCATCAACAACGGTGCCCGTTCGGTAGGGTGAAAGTTGTGCGTTTACAGGCATTGGGATGGGTTTAAAATTCATTTTTCCGTCGTTAATAAAAATTGTATTGTAAAACCAGTTTGCCGACAGCATTGTTGAAGATTTCAGTTTACTCTCAGAAAAAAGATCAGTCAACGATGCCTTTGCAAAATCGCCTGCATACAAATATTTCTTTTTTAAGCCAGGCATTTGTTTTTGCAATTCATCCTTATTAGCGAAGGGGATCTCTTTGTTATCAAGGTAATACGTGAGCACTTGTTCCTTATTTCCGTTGTCGTCAAAGTCGTTTATATAAAGCCGAACAGGCTGTGCATCGCTTGCTTTCAATCGACTGTTCAAACCGAGGTTACCTGCAATTAAGTCAACATCACCATCATTGTCCAGATCACATGCCATAACAAAATTCCACCATCCTTTTTTATCAGTTAAGTACTTTTTGGTGAAGTGGCCATGGTCGTTCATGAAAGCAATTATACCATCCCATTCCAGGGAGAGCACAAGATCGTCATCCCCATCTTTGTCTAAATCATACCATATGGCGTTTGTAACCATTCCCACACTTGACAGCCCTTTCGCGTATTGATTTGTTACATCTTTAAATTTCCCAGAGCCATCGTTCAGTAATAAATAAGACTGAGGTGTTTCGCCATAATGAAATGGAACTACTCTTCCACCGATAAAAAGATCTACACGCCCATCCGCATTAAAATCATAGGGTACTACGCAGGACTGTGCGGTATAAATATTTGTAAAGGCATCATACTTTCGAACAAGATCACCGTTTCCGTCATTCAGGTAAATACGCGGCAAAAGGTTTGAATCTGTTCCATAAAATTCATTGCCGCCGCTGGCAACCACCAGGTCAGGATTGTTATCATTGTTTACATCTGTCCAACAGGCGCTCACATCTTCATAGCCACTATCTTTATCCAATGCAGGCTCATTTATCTTTTGAAATTTTCCTGAAGGTTGTTGCATGAAGAACGCAGGTTTTATTCTTTTAGCAGCACCGATAAAAACGTCGTCAAGCCCATCATGATTAATATCGGCAACAGCAAGTGCGGGGCCTTCTGTTGACGTCATGTGCGGGATCAGCGGCTCGCGGTCGAATTCAGGAAATTGATTCTCTGTGTGCACGTAATTCAAACCGACGTCATGCGTAATATTTTCAACAGGCAAAGTTTGATTGGTGCTACACCGTGCAAGCTCGGCATAATTGAACTGCGATAAACCCGGTGTATAATTTATTGTTTTGATCTTTCCCGTATCCGCGCGCCAATCGATTGTTTGGTATGAGTTGTCAGGCCAGATAAGGACAACTGAATCAACAGTCACTTTATTTAAACCAATATGCACTGGAATTTCTGAGCTTGACATAAAGCCGCGCACAGGAAACTTCTCGTATGTTCTCACATCATTCTTCGCGAAGACAATAACTTTAGAGCCAACCGCATTTACATTTTTAGGGGTACCCTTTAATTTCAATTCAATATAATCCTTTCTACCATCGTTGCTTTTATTCTCGTAGATCATTGCATCGCTATCAATGTTATTTATCGCAATATCCATGTCGCCGTCATTATCAAAATCCGCATACGCTGCACCGTTCGAAAATGTTGGTTGATCATTTTTTATTGATGCGGCCAGGTCCGTGAATTGAAGAGAGCCATCGTTCCTGAAAAACTTATCCGGGATTTTTATTTCAGGAAATTTGCTGATGAGCGACATGTCTTTTGAATTCAGGTTATTCAGCCTTATATCCATTTGCACCTGGTCATTTGATACATAGTTGATGTAGTCGATATCATTTAACCGTTTCGGGATACCATTCGACACAAACAGGTCTTTCAAACCGTCATTGTCAAAGTCGATCCATAATGGAGACCATGACCAATCAGTTGCGGCAACGTTTGCATATAATCCCACGTCGCTGAACACTCCATTGCCACGATTATACTGCAGGTTATTTCTTGTATACTGGTAGCTGTAACCATATTTGATCTTTAAATTGAAAATATCATTTTCATCTTCGCCCTCAGAACGTTTTAAGATGTATGGATCAGAAGGTAACATATCCATGCTCACGATTTCAGGCAATGCATCATTATTTATATCGCCGACATCAACGCCCATCGTATATTGACTTGTGTGCATGAAACAGGTTGAGTCTTCTTCTTTGAATGTGGCATCATGATTATTGATGTACAGGTAGTCTTTCTCGTGAAAGTCGTTGCCAATATATACATCAGGCCATCCATCCATATTGATATCAGCAATGCAAATTCCAAGTCCATAACCTAAAATGGAACTGTTGATCCCAGCTTGTTTTGTAACGTCTGTAAAGCGTCCATCATCATTTCGGTACAAGTGATCACCGGACACGGGACTCTTTGTATTGATCATAATCTTTCGGGCGCCGAATGTTCCGTTCTGATGAATGGAATGGTTCAATAGATACATATCCATATCCCCGTCGCCGTCATAATCAAAAAAAGCAGCTTGTGTGCTGAAACCTGAGAAATCGAGACCGTACTGTTTCGCTTCATCTTGATAATAGGGCACACCGTTCCGGTCAATGCCTTTACAGACAAGGAACTCGTTGTGGCTATTTAATATCTCGTATTTTCCAACACGACAAATATAGATGTCCAGCAATCCATCATTATTGATATCCACAAGGGAAACTCCTGTATTCCACCCGCTATCATTTGGAATATGGGCTTCTCGGGTCGCATCTTTAAAATGCATTTTCCCTGTGTTGATGTAAATTTTATTCTGTCCCTGATTAGAGGCGAAGAACAGATCGATCAAACCATCGTTATTCATATCACCCGCCGCTACACCAGCGCCATTATAAAAATACATGTAGTGAAATACATTAAAGGAATTGGAAGGTGTGAGTTTATTTGTGAAATCAAGCCCTGTTTCTTTTGATGTCAATAAGCTGAAGGCGACCGGTGATTTTGCCGGAGTGTTACAGCTCCAGTTCATCACTAGCAGAATCAAAAAAACCGGGCATAAATAAGATTGATCGCAAATTTTTTTTCGTATGAAACTACAGGACAAGAATTACTGGTTTAAATTTTTTTGGAAAAAATTATGCGCCCGGTATAGCATTGGAAAATTGTTGTTGCGCAAAAAAAGCAGGTATGTTTCGTTGCTTCCATGCACGGCACAAACATCTTTTATCATCCCGGGCACTTTTATTCCGGATTGTTTTGAATCAACACTGATAAAATTGCCTTTGCCGTTATTGATCAGCACATCCCCGAAACCTGCATCGAGCCGCCCGAACTGCGGAGGAAAATTCTCTTCATTACCGCCAATCACCAGGTCAGGAAATCCGTCCTGGTTTATATCGGTAACACAAATGGAATTTACGTTTGACAACTGAGCAGATACAGGCAATTTTTGTATCCGGAATTTGCCATCGCCCTCATTTAGAGCAACCACTGAACTGCAATAGTTAAACGTTTTCACAACAGCTCCCTTAAGCAATTCCGCGGAAAATAACTGCTGTATTGATTTTTTCGCATAATCATAATGTTGCAGGTTTTGTTTCTTGATCGATGGAATTTCATCCTGCATATCATGCTTTAAAAAAACGGGCATATCTTGTCCATCAACGGTTCGGGTGAGCACTTTATCGTAGTTACCGTTTTGGTTGAAATCATTCAACCATAACTTTACAGGCTTCTTTTCGTCAGGCTGCAGGTAAAAATTCTCACCTATGTTACCAAATATTAAATCTGTTTTCCCGTCATTATTTACATCTGTTGCCACAACCGTCTTCCACAGCCCGTTCAAATTCTTAATATTTGTTTGCACTTCAACAAAATGATCGCCGTTGTAAGAAAATATTTTTGGCGACATCCATTCGCCGCTAATAATAAGTTCTTTGCTCGAGTCTCCTTTAACATCCGCCCAAACGGCGCCGGTAACCATCCCGATCTTTGCCAGATCAGGATTTTTTGTTTTAGCGATATCTTTAAAGTGTCCGTAGCCATCATTGAGATACATATAACTCGCAGGATCTCCTCCATAATTTCGTGGATCACTTCTGCCCCCCACAAACAGGTCTGTATAACCGTCATGATTAAAATCATAGGCAGCCACTGCACCAGTGTTCATACCGTTTGACGGAAAAGCGTCTGCGTCCAATGCAAAATTTCCTTTGCCGTCATTTTTAAAAAAGCGGTTTTGCATTTCGCGGCTATAAGGAGGATTGTCATTCCCACCGGGGCCAACAAAGAGGTCGAGATCGCCATCTTTATCTGCATCAAAAAACAATACTGCCTCGTCTTCGAAATCTAAAAAGGGAGCAAAAGCGGGTTCCACTTTTTTTGTGAAGGAACCATCTGCCTGCTGTATGTACAGGCACCCTACATGATCTTTTGTTCCCCCTATATACACGTCATCCAGGTGGTCCCCATTAACGTCTCCTACTGCAGCCCTGGGCCCTTCACGGGAAAGCATTTCCGGAATGTTCCGCTCGTAATAAAAATCCACATAATCATCTTCTTCGTGTTTGTCAAAATTATTCTTGACCGAATCGAATAAAGGCTTCATTGTTTGAACACCTGCGAAAGGATAAAAATTTCTATTCGCGGCTTTATGGATCGTATAAAAACTATCGATCTTGAGACTCGTATATTTATTAAAGCTGTGATCGGGCCAAATCACAACGGCTGAGTCAATTTTACTTATGTTACCCAGGCCAATCAATTGTTTATAATCTACTGACGACTGAAAGCCTCTCGCCGGAATTAATTCACGGGAAAAGATATGTTTGCCGGCATATATTTTAATTGTACTGCCAACGGCAAAAGTATTGAGGCTATCCCCCTTTAAAAGAAAGCTTATAGAGTGATTATGATTTATTTCCCTCGAATTATTTTTATATATAAAGGCCGGTTGATTTTCATTATTGATCACCAGGTCAAGATCACCATCGTTGTCGAGGTCCGCGTACGCCGCGCCGTTTGAAAAAGAAGGCTTGGTAAATCCCCAATCAAGGCCCACGTCCTTAAATTTTAAATTGCCTTCATTTTTAAAACATTTATTTATCATCGGGTTTACAGGTATTTGTTTAAGCACCTCGTCCACGTTATCTTTTTTGCCGGTCAAAATCATCTTTTGAATCACCTCGTTCGCAAAAAAATCCATGAAATCAAGATTCGTCACATCCCTGTTTACACCGTTGCAGACATAAATGTCATTTAATCCATCATTGTCTGCGTCGAACATGAGTGCGCCCCAACTCCAGTCTGTCGCAGAAACACCTGAGTAATTTGCGATCTCTGAAAATGTTCCGTCCCCATTGTTTAGCTGGAGACAATTTTTCATGTACTGGTAGTACAACCCCTGGTTTACTTTTTTTCTGAATACATCAATATTATCAAAAGCACCCAACGTTTTTAATCGAAAGTCATCGCCGGGCAACATGTCTGTGGTGAAGATTTCCGGGTAACCATCATTATTTATGTCCGCAATATCCGCTCCCATTGAAGAAAAACTTGTATGCGCAATACAAGTTTCAAACTCATCTTTAAATGTGCCATTCTTCTGATTAATGTAGAGATAATCCCTTTCGTAAGAATCATTTGCAACGTAAATATCAGCAAAGCCATCGCCATTGATATCTCCTACAGATACTCCTAAACCAAAACTGATAAGGCTCCCATGGATACCTGCCTCCTGCGTTACTTCCCGAAAATGACCATTGTCATTTCTATACAAATGATCGCCGCCACCTTTTAAGAAACTGGCAACCTGCCATTGTTCCTGCGGCAAACTTCTTCGGTTATCGTAACCGAGATTATTCACAGGCATTGGACTGTTATTGATCATAAAGCAATCAAGGTCGCCGTCGAGATCATAATCGAAAAAACTAACCTGGGTTGTGTATGCTGAAATATCGAGCCCATATTTGGCAGACTCTTCAGTGAGTGTCAGGTTTTTGTTATTGATGTAGAGTTTGTTCCTGCGATTCCCGTTTTTCATGTGCCCGGAATTGCAGACATATATGTCGAGCCAGCCATCGTGGTTTATGTCAACAAACTCAACGCCTGTACTCCACATACTGTCTTGTTTGATCCCGCTGTTTGCAGTAATATCTTCGAATTTAAAATTGCCTTTATTCAGATAAAGTTTATTGTCTCCCATATTAGATGTGAGAAACACGTCGGGCAAACCATCGTTGTTCAGGTCGCCAACCGCAACACCACCACCATTGTAAAAATTCCTAAAAAGAAAGCTATTCTCAATATTTCCGTCAACCACTTTATTATTAAAGTCGATACCGGTGTTTTGTTCAAGTGTGAACAGCAGTTGTTTGGAATCTGACCTGCAGGAAAAAAGAAAGACCAGTGAAGAAAGAAAAGGCAGGGGCAAAATAAATTTCATATAACAAAAGAAAAAAAGGTCATTCAATTGAAATGACCTTTTTTTAAAACTTAACAAATTAATTCTTAGTATCCTGGATTCTGCGTAAGGTTCGGGTTTACGATCAACTGTGTTGACGGGATCGGGAACAATAAATATTTTGCATCATCTGCTTCTTTTAGCGCCCATGGTTGCAGGTAAACGCCCATACGGATCAAATCCTGGCGGCGCCAGCTTTCCCAGTACAATTCTTTTTGTCTTTCAGCGAGCAAGGTATTCTCATCGTACAAATTACCTGCATTTACTAATGACAGCGAAGCTAATGGTGCAGCCTTTCTTGCCGCTCTCACTTCGTTTACTTTGGCCAAAGCTGATGCAGCATCTCCCTGGTTCAAATAGGCTTCTGCCATCATCAAATAAACATCTGCCAACCTGAACAACTGCAGCTGATTGCCTTGCTGCCCACCGGTATAGTTCTGATAATCGGGTGCGTATTTGATGATTCTTATACCATTATCTTCAAGGGTCAAAGGATCAGGCTCAACTAAATGAACCTCCGGATTAAACTGAAGCGGGTTACCATTTCTGTCTACACGAATTTGCCCGTTTTCATCGTATTGTTGTCCCTCCAACAGTCCAACTTTCAATCCGGATGTATTGGTAACACCGGGATACGGCACATTTCCTCTGCGCATGGTATCGGAAGCGTCGAAAGCGTTGTAGAAGTCAGCAATTGTACTGAAACCATTCCATCCAGCGCCGCCGTAAACGCCATCGCCTGGATGGCCATATGAGTTATAGTGCAACGTCATCATCCATCTTGCATTTACTCCTACACTATTTCTGCCGTTATTGTTTGAAACACCGGGAAGGTTTGGAAATGCAAAGATCATTTCAGCGCCTACACCAAAGCCATACGCTGGATCCGCGCCACCATTATTGGGTCCGAAATTGTCAAAATAATGCGGTGTGAATTGAAGAGGAGCGCCTGTTGCACTATTGGACGTTCCACTGTTAATGATATCGTTACCCAAATTGATAATTTGTGTCATATCGCCATTGTCAGCAGTACCCGGACTTTCCCTGTTTAGAAACGCCTGTTTGTTCAACAAAACTTTCATCAATAAGAACCGCGCAGCATTTGGGCTGGCTTTATATGGTTGATTGGCGTCGCTTAACTGAGGAATGATTTGCGTCAAGTTCGCGACAAGGGTATCAATGGCCGCTGCAGGTTCCAGAACAGGTGCAGCATCTATTGAATTATATTTTTCAACGGTTCTGTAAGGAACCTGGGCATACAGATCGAGAAGATAAAACTGAGCCAACGATCTCAAGAACAACGCTTCAGCGGCTTGTTCCTGTGAAGGCTTAAACGCAAGAACCGTTGTTGCATCACTCTCCAGTTTGCCGAGATTGATGAACACAGATTGAGCCTGCTGATGCGTAACATCCCATGAGTGCGCATGTAAAACACGCCATACGCCATTGTCATCCCAGTCACCACCACGCGTGGGCACGAGACATTCATCCGTTACATTTTCTTCCAACGAGAAAATTTGATCCTGGTTGTTGAACGGCGTATTCATATCGTTATACGCGTTATTCAAAAGCGCGGTAACGTCTGTATTGCCACCGCTGCCCGGGTTGTTGATCGAATCATTAAAATCTTCATTCAACTTTGTACAACCAGAAGCGATGACTAAGGCTGTTACAATCGTTAGAAATTTATTATTAATATTCATTGTACAAAAAATTTATTCTTTTTAATTACATTTTTTTAGTTACCTAAGCTTAAACTAAGTCCAAAGATAAAAGTACGCGGCGTTGGGTAACCAACGTAATCTATGCCAATAGATGGAATTCCGGTACCATTTATATCGCTTTTGGAAACGTTTACTTCCGGATCAAAGCCAGGGTATTTTGTCAAAGTGAACAAGTTAACTCCGGTAACATATACGTTCAAATTCTTTACGACCTTACCGAGATCGCCTACTTTATAGTTAACTGTCGCGTTACCTAATTTCATATAGTTGCCGCTCAACATAAATCGCGTTGAAGCCGAAACGGGGTTTGCGATGTTTTCCGGTGAGCCTATCAGCGTTTTTGAAATGTTACTACCATTCGTTATAAAGCTAAGGCCCGTTACTGATTGTATAGTGTTATTATAGATGAAGAAATCATAAGCGCCATGCATATTGACAGTTAAAGACAAGTTTTTATAATCGACTTCGGTTGTAATACCGACTACCCATTTCGGATTTGGATCTCCGGCGTAAGAGGCGAAGTTGTCCGTGATAGCGAATCCGTCTTTGTCAAATCCATGGAACTGACGCAAATAAAACACATTGATCGGCTGATCATCTGCAATTGCCTGTACCCATGTTGCTGAAGTACCTTTACCATTCAGGTTACCGGTCAACACCAGCGGTCCTTCTCCTGCTTCAGGAAAAACGAACTTGTTTTTAACATAGGTTGCAGTAGGATTCACTGACCAGGCGAAGTCTTTGTTTTGAATGATCTGCCAGTTAACTCCTATTTCGCCTCCTTTATTGCTCACATATCCTGGTAAATTTTGCCAAAGCACACCAGCAGGGGCTGGGGCAGCAAGTGTACCAGGGAACAATGGATCGGTTGTCTTCTTAAAGAAGATATCAATCGTACCAGTGAGCCTGTTGTTCATGAATCCGAAATCAATCCCTCCATTCGTAGAAGTCACAGTTTCCCATTTCAAATCCGGATTAGCAAAGTTTACTACACCTAAACTTCCGTTTGAATTGTACTTGTAGCGGTCCTGGGATGCTCCTGACGGGAACGACTGATTACCCGTCTTACCCCATCCTACTCTTAAGGCCAGGTTACTAAACACATGACCACCACTCATAAAATTCTCTTCGCTGATTTGCCATTTTCCGGAAACTGCCGGGAAATAGGCGTACCGGTTGTTTTCACCAAATTTCGTCGAACCGTCTGCACGTATGGACGCTGAAACTGTATATTTATTTCTATAACTTAAGATCACGCGGCCGAAATATGACTGCAATTCTGTTGTAGGATCATTGCTTGATGACGTGGTTAAATTTGACTGTTTGCCGTCCTGCATGTTATCATAATAATGAATCGGCACCAGGTTACTCAAACTCAAATTATAGTCAAACTGATAAACACTTGTGGATTGTGATTTGTACTTCGTCGAATAATATTCATATCCGGCTAAAGCAGTTACACTAAGATCATTGATGCGCTTGGAGTACGTTAGCGTGTGAGTTATTGTCTGGGAGAACAGTTCGGCGCTTCCCGTATTTGCCAATCCCTTACCGTCAGCATTACCGCCTGTACCGGTTATGTAACCCTGTAGCTCCTGTCCTCTTGTTCCGGTGCTATAATTCACACCGTAGAAAAACTGATATTCCAGTTCCGGAAGCAACTTGTAACCGGCTGATATATTGCCCAACAAAGTGGTGACAACTGCGTAGTCATTATATGCTTTAGACAACAAGGCTGGATTCACCTGGCCATTTGGATTCACGGTATATTGTGTTTCACCCCGCTGCAATAGCAGTGTAGGGTTCCATTGCATGGATAGTGATACAAGGTTACCTGTACTTCCCGGGTCATTTGAAATGGGCGCAATTTGTTCTTTCGTATTAGCAGCGGTCAAGCCAAATTTCAAAGTAAGCTTGTCGTCAATGAACTTGTAACTACCATTGATGTTGCCAATGTATTTGTCGAGCTGAGTCTTATCAATGATGCCTGGAAGAGAAGAGGCAAAAAATGAGGCTCTGAAGCGGCTACGTTCAGTACCGCCGCCATTGAATGCTATTGAATAATTTTGAGAGAGTTTGTGCCTGATAATCGCATCAAACGGATTGATTGAAGCACCCGAATCAGAATGGGCGCCATATTTGGACAGTGCTTCTCTATATTGGCCTACATCCAAAACATCTGGTTGCGTCATTAGACCGGCAATGCCCCACGATGTGTTGATGTCAAATCTTGAAGGACCGCTTGTACCCGATTTTGTGGTGATCTGGATAACGCCATTCGCACCTCTCGACCCATAAATCGCCGAAGCGGAAGCATCCTTCAATACAGAAATGTTTTCTATATCGTTAGGATTTAAATAACTTAAGGGGTTCGACTCTGGTATAGCACCTAAACCACTGATGCTTGAAAAACCGGGCCTGGCAGACCTTCCATCCAATGGAACTCCGTCCACAACATACAAAGGCTCCGTTCCGGCGCGAATTGAATTATTACCCCTGATCCTAACCTGACTTACAGATCCGGGCGCTCCGCTTGCGACGGTTACCTGTAAACCCGGCACTTTACCCTGCAATAACTGATCAGGGGTGGTAGCTGGTATTTTATTAAAATTCTTGGCTGTTACCGTTGAATAAGATCCACTGAGATCTTTGCGCTTCGCGGTCCCATATCCAATCACAACAACGTCTGTCAGACTGGTATTGTCGGGACTTAAACTTACGCTAACATCTGTAGTGGTAGACACATCCACGTCACGTGGCACGTAACCAACATACGAGACGGTGATCGCGGTAGCGGTGGTGGGTACTGCCAATTTAAAAGATCCTGTGGCATCACTGGTAGTTCCCGACTTGCCCCCCTTAACGACAATCGACGCTCCTGTTACAGCGTTTCCTTTTTCATCTAAAACTTTTCCCGTGATTGTTTTTGTCTGCGCCTGGGAAACAAAGGCCGCGAGCAGCAGCGCAGGACACAAAATGAGTGCTTTCAGCAATCGATTTGCAGTCATAATACAAGCAGTTTTTTAATTAAAAAAGCATTTGAATCCGTAAATATAGCAGAGTATGTGTAAGTATTACACCTTTTGTTAAAAAACTTTTTAACATCTCTGTGCATAACAAGACAGTCAGCCCCTTTTAAAAGTTGCACGATTTAAAAAAGTATTTTCAGAGAAAATTTTGTGGAAAAGCAGTTCTAAACAGCGAAACTTTCGCCGCAGCCGCACGTGCGTGATGCGTTCGGATTTTTAAAGTAAAAGCCCTTACCGTTTAGGCCATCGGAAAAATCAAGTTCTGTATTGATCAAATAGAGCAGACTTTTGAGATCGGTTACAAGCTTAACATCGCCCGCTTCAAAAACCTGGTCTGCAGGTTTTAGCTCATTGTCGAAATCAAGTTTATAACTGAGCCCTGAACATCCGCCACCCACTACTGAAACGCGGAGGAAGTATGATGGATCTTCGGCAACACCTGCCTGCTTCATTAATTCGGCGATCTTGATCTGCGCTCTCTCTGATGCGGTGATATTCTCCTCGGTAACCTCATTCATATTAATTCGGACTTTAGCTGAAAGCGAATTGTTCCAGATACTGCAAATTTAAGTATCATCCGGCAAATATTTAAAAGCGTCCGAAACGTATAGTAAATTTCATTTTTAATTTACACAATGAAACATATAGACCATATCGGGATAGCTGTGAAAAGCCTGGCTGCGGCGCTTCCGGTTTTCGAAAAACTACTGAATACAAAATGTTACAAAACCGAAGTGGTGGACGCTGAAAATGTAACGACGGCCTTTTTGAAAACCGGCGAGACGAAGATTGAGTTGCTTGAAAATGACAGTGAAACCGGACCGATCGCAAAATTTATTGACAAAAGAGGGGAAGGGATCCATCATATCGCTTTTGAGGTTGATGATATGAATGCAGAAATTCAGCGCCTCGAAAGCGAGGGGTTCATCGTCATAAATAAACCCAGGCGCGGCGCCGATAATAAACTTATTTGTTTCCTCCATCCAAAGAATACGCACGGCGTGCTTATCGAGTTGTGCCAGTCCGTTCAATAGCAGTTTTCGAAACGTTAACTTTTCACCGCTGAATAAGCGTCGCATTTCCTTGTTTGTCTATTCAAAAAAGTAAATGAAAGATTATGAAAAGGAGAATGATGCTTTTGATTTCTGCTGCAATGTTGATACTGGCCGGATGCAGTAGCAGTAAAGTGACCAGCAGTTGGAAAGAGCCGGAAAATTCCCGCAATCGCATAAATAAGATCCTTGTCGTGGGTTTATTTGACAGCCAGGATAAAGTGGTGCGGGCTGAAATGGAAAAACAATTGGCTGATGAATTAAAAGCAAACGGAATTAATGCTGTAACTGCTTACAACCTATATGGACCAAAGTATTTCCAGGATCTGCCAGAAAAAGAGGTCCTTAAAAAAATAAACGGCAACAATATTGACGCAGTTATTACCATCAATCTTGTTGATAAAAACAAAGAACGGCAATTCGTTCCAGGTCCGCGTTACGGGGGTGCCGGTTACCGGTATAATCCGTTTTTAGGAGGATGGGTTTACAAGCCGTATTATATGCCCTACTACAAGTCCGGTCATTTCGAAACAAACGTGAATTACAATTTCGAAACAAACCTGTATAGCGTGGCCGATAAAAAGCTCATTTATTCTGTGGAAACACAATCCTATGATCCGTCGAGCATTTCTGCCCTGGCGAACGATTATTCAAAATCGGTAGTAAAAGACATTAAGAAGAAAAACATTTTGACTGAGATGTAGAAAAAAATTCAGGTAAAGGCTGTTCTACAGTGGGCAGCCTTTTATTTGTCACAAGCCTAATTTTTCGATCGCGATTTGAGCTGCTACCTGGCTGGCGTCTTTCTTGTTGAAGCCGCGCGCCTCGGAAAGGATTACTCCATCCAAAACAACAGCTATTGTGAATATCCTGCGGCTTCCTTCCATCTTTTCATTCAGCGTTTCAAATTCCAGTTGCTTTCCATTTTTGCTTGCCCATCCTATCAACCGATTCTTTAAGTTGATATCAATTTGCTCAAGGTCATCTACAAACAAATATGAAAGGATCAATTGCTTCAGCACCCATTTCCGCGTTTTGGTATAACCTTTATCAAGATAGATGGCGCCTACTATCGCTTCGAGTGTGTTACCAAAGATCTGGCTGCCTTTAAGAAAACTGTCGAACTTGTTGTAGATGGTAAGCTTTTTTAATCCCATCTTCAGGGCGATCTCATTCAGCTGTTGCCGGTTCACCATCTTGCTTCTCATTTCCGTAAGAAATCCTTCGCCTTTATAAGGATAACGCTTAAAAAGATAGTCGGCAACGATGGTGCTGAGCACGGCATCTCCCAGGTATTCCAATCGTTCATTATTTTCATCGGCGCCTTCTTTAATCGAACGGTGACTAAGGGCAGTGTAGTAAAGGGAATAGTTACCTGGTTTTATTCCCAATACGTTTTGAAGTTGTTTTTCAAAATGGAGAGTTTGTTTGGATTTGAGTAGTTTGCTGAACAATTTTTATGGGATATATTCTTTAAAAAGGAGTGAAGCATTATGACCACCAAAACCAAAGTTGTTACTGAGCGCCGCTCTTACTTTGCGATGCTGGGCAACATTGAACGTGAAGTTGAGGCCCGGATCAAGTTCGGGATCATCCGTAAAATGATTTATGGTTGGTGGAATAGTGCCGTCGGTTATTGCTTTAATGCTCGCAATCGCTTCAATGGCTCCCGCTGCGCCAAGACAGTGGCCGGTCATTGATTTTGTAGAACTGATATTCACGTCATATATGTGATCGCCGAATACCTGTTTTATCGCAATTACTTCAGCGATGTCTCCAAGCGGAGTAGACGTGCCATGTGTGTTGATATAGTCTACATCAGTTTGCTGCATCCCTGCGTCCTCGAACGTGGCGAGCATAGCTCTTATCGCTCCCTTACCTTCCGGATGCGGCGCAGTTAAATGATAAGCATCGGCCGAGGCGCCCGCGCCGGCAAGCTCGCAATAAATACGTGCACCTCTTTCTAAAGCATGATCGAGTCGTTCCAGGATGAGAATTCCACAAGCTTCCCCAATTACAAAACCATCGCGGTCTTTATCGTAAGGACGGCTTGCGATCTTTGGATCGTCATTGCGTTCACTTAAAGCCTTCATCGCATTAAAACCCGCAACGCCCCCTTCGCAAACACTCATTTCCGTGCCGCCGCACACCATGATGTCTGCTTTGTTCAGCCGCAGATGAAATAAAGCTTCCATGATAGCATTATTGCTCGTGGCGCAGGCACTTACAACGGCGAAGTTCGGGCCGCGCAAATTATGGCGCATTGACACGAGCCCGGCACCCATGTCGCAGATGATCTTTGGTATAAAAAACGGTGAGAACCTTGGCGTGCGGTTAGCGATGCCATAAGAAATGCATTCTTCCTGGAAGCTAAGAAATCCTCCAATGCCACTTCCGAGGATAACACCTATCCTATCAGGATCGTAATTGTTATTTACCAAACCAGCGTCAGACATCGCTTCATCGGATACGGCCAGCGCGAGTTGCGCATAGGGATCCATTCGGCGCACTTCTTTTTTGTCGATGTATTGTGTCGGATCAAACCCTTTTATTTCACAGGCAAACTTTGTTTTGAATTTAGAAGGATCAAATTTCGTGATAGTGTCGGCACCAGAGACACCCGCAACAAGATTTTTCCAGTAGTCAGCAACTGTGTTTCCGAGTGGCGTAATTGCCCCCATCCCTGTTATAACCACTCTGTCATATTGCATAGAGAAGTTGTTATGTGAAAATCCGCCGTCAGAGTTTACCTGCGGCGGATCCTAAATATTTTATGGGCTAAGAATTATTTTGCGTGTTCTTCCAGGTATGTAACAGCTTGCCCTACAGTAGTGATGGTTTCTGCCTGCTCATCCGGGATAGAAATATTGAATTCCTTTTCAAATTCCATGATCAGCTCGACAGTATCAAGCGAATCAGCGCCAAGGTCATTAGTAAATGATGCTTCATTGGTCACCTCAGCCTCCTCAACACCTAATTTGTCAACAATAATTTTCTTAACTCTTGTAGCTATGTCTGACATTTTGTAAAGTTTTGTTACTCGGCAAAAATATAATTTTTACTTAAAAACAAATATTTTCCATAATTTTTGTTTCACTGGTCTTGAAACTTAAAAAAGCAACTTGTTTTTCAAAAAATTTCGTGTGCAAAATGTTTCCATATTTTTAGTAATTTACCTGCGCTTGCAAATTTTTTAAAGACCCCCTATGGCTGTAAAACTAATTGATCATGGCAGCGGAGATTACAGGCAAATGGTGAATTTGCGCCTGCTGCTCTTACGAAAACCTTTGGGATTGTCGTTCGAGCAGGAAGAGCTCGACAAAGAGAAGGACGACATACTTATCGGTTGTTTTGAAGACGACAAACTGGAAGGCTGCTGTTTACTTACAAAACTTGATGCCAGGACTTTGCGTTTACGCCAAATGGCAGTTGTTTCAGGTTTACAGGGAAAAGGCATTGGCAAGGTACTTACACAGTTCGCAGAAAATATAGCACGAGACCGCGGTTACAAAAAGATCATCATGCATGCCCGGAAAACGGCGATCGGGTTTTATGAAAAACTCGGATACAAAAAAAGCGGGGACGAATTTAAAGAGGTGACCATACCCCATTACGTTATGGAGAAGGAGCTATAGCTATTTCTTTAGCGGCAACTGGATACGACTGTTCAACAAAACCCGCAGTTCATGTTGCGTGTCACTCGTAAGCCCGTCTTTCGGGACAAGGAAAAACGCTTTGGCCGAAAAATACAGGTGAAAAAAGTTCGGAGTTTCAAAATATTTCATGAACCTCGTCCACTCCCACTCCACTCTTCCATTTGGATTTTCTAATGAAACATAAGATGGCTGAAAAGAGATCGTGAAAGCTTCCCTGAAAGTGGACGACTTCTTGTACACAGCGTATGGCATGAAAAACCAGAATGATAGTATAAACACAAACCAGATAACAGACCCGAGCAAAAAAGGCTCCGGCCTGATCTTTCCGGAAAAATAAAACACTGCAGAAATGATGTCGAAGAGTATTATTACTATGAAGAGTATGCGTATTTCGGACTGAGCGATAAAATGATACCTTAAAGCCTGCAGAACTTTTCCTTTATTATAAGAGAAGCTGAAACGCATACGACTTAAATGCGTGAAATGATGAACTTAATTATCTATCAAAAATCGTGATAGAAATTATAGATGTTTGTTTTAATACCGATCCCAAAATACCACTCTTTTTGGTTTACCATAGAAGATGTACGGCTGCGGTAAGCGACATTTGCCTCGACACTCAGTCGATTTGCAGGATTCAGAAGATAACCGGCGGTTAATTGGTTAAACGAATATTTTGTTTTGGTGCCCTGCATAGTTTTTACACCGAATCTTACAACATTCAGCTCTCCACCCCACAGGTCTTCGCCGGTATTATAATTAACGCCCGGATTTTCACCGCGAACGGTGTACAGGTTCTCAAGTATGGCATACCAGCGGCGGTTGGAATAGTTGAATAAGGAGATGATTTCATTAAAGTTGGCACCGAATGGATCTGTCAGCGACTGGAAGTAATGCGTATAATTCAGGCTGATGTTGCCGCCTACACCATGTCCGTATGTATATGGCCGAACGCTGTTCCACTCGAAGCGATAAGTGAGGCCTTTCACACTAAAGATGTCTTTATTCCAAATTCCTAATTGCAAAGCGTACTTATTGCCGTAGAATTGGCTGTTACTATCCGCGCTGAGATGGAGGTTAAGATCATCAAGCGCCACCTGCCCATAGATATAACCGTTTTTATATAATTTATACTTCGCATTCAATCCGATCATTGCATTATCCGGTGAGCCAATTGCAAACTCCAGCGGCCGCATGAAAATGAGCGGGTTTATATATTGCAAATCGAAACCGCGGGTAAAATTTGTATCTTTTGCCAGCCACGTTATTTCATCAAACAAACCGAGCTGAAATTTTTTAGCGTTGAAACCCAAATAGTGCACTGTACTGTATTTGGGCTGAGGATCACCATCAACATTATACCACGATTTATTAGTGTACCGATTATACAACACATTATACGAGAGTTTCCAGATGCGCGCCTGCAAGCGGACATAAGGATAATTATTACTATTGTCTGACAGCAGCAAACTCCTGTAGCCATCTCCCAAAAATTGCTTGCCATATCCCGTCGCGATCAAAAAATGTTTATTCGGTGTATACGTAAGATTGAACCCAAAATTTGTGTAAGCAAAACGGTTGTCATTTTTTAGTGTTGCCGCATTCTCACCGGGAATTATATATTTAGTAGACACCGTGTCAAAACGGTCATACTTTGAAAAAATAAAACTGTCGAGATAAGACGGGAACTGTTGAACATTTGTGATCACATCAAGATTGAAAGAGAACTTATCGTTGAATGCGCCCTGCATCCTGATCCCGCCGGAAAAATTCGTGAGGGCATTGTCTTTTTCACTCGATTTGCCAAAACCGAGATTTAAGTACGGGTCGATCGTGAATGTGCTGTTCTTTCCTGAAGCAAGCACCCAGTTCGTGTTACCCAAATTACTTTTTGAAGCTGTCGTCAGTCCGAACACGCTGTCTGTAAGGCTCGATTTGTGAATAATGTTCAGTTGCTTCAACTCGAGCCAGTTCATTGAACGGAAACTCGAAAACACGGACGAATCAGCCTCAAACATTAATTCATTGAGCCTGTTCTGTACCAACTGATTGAGCGGGATCTGCTGAGCAAAAACTTGCGTGCAGAGCATGATGCCGGTAACCAGAAAAATTGTTCTTATGTTCTTTATCCTTTTCAATGCTTCATTTAAAAATCGTAAATCAGTTTGCGGAAAGAAAATCGCACACCGATATAACCATAGAAATCCTTGTAATCATAAAGTTTATTACTCTCACTCCTGTAAACCGCCCCCGCCTCAACGCGCAAATTATTTTTCTTATTTAAAATGTAAGCAACCCTAAAATCGGCGTAATAGATCTGGGTATTCAGGCCCTGGTCCGTTTTGATATCGGTTTCCTTGCTGTGTAAGTAAAGCGGCTTGAAAATATCGCGTCCGTAATCGACGTTCGCCGACGAATCAGCGCCATAATGTGTGATAAATGCCTCAGCCCTTAACCACCACCTTTTGTAGGAATAATCCGCAACGCCAATCACCTCTTTAAAGTTCGCGCCGATCGGGTGAGCTAATGGTTGGTTGTCGTGTGCATACACAGTAGTAGTAGTGTCGGAAGCATAACTATAAGGCCGCACTGTATTGAATTCCCCCTGTGCGTTTAAGCCATTCACACCAAAAATGTTTCCAACGTGTAAGCCTAATTGCCATCCATAACGATTCTCCCATTCGGCACTTCCCAACTGATCAACCATGAACTGTCCATACACATTTATCTCCGGGGTTATCCTGTATTTTACATTCAAACCGGCGACATCGTTATTCTTAAGACCTGAGGGGGCCTCAGATCCGTGTAGAAAAATAATCGGGCTGAAATGGGTTAGCCCAAATTGCTTTTCATGGTTTTCATTTTCGACAGACGATACAACGGAATTAAAAATTCCCAACGAAAGATTTTTGGTCGCCTGCCAGTCGAGCAAATAAGTTTGGCCCCACTTTCTTGAGACACCTAAAGCATAAATGGTGCTGTCTGTTTTGCCCTGGCTAATGTACTGCGACCACATGACCGAATACTGAAACTTTCCAAAATTTGCGGCGACATGCAGGTATGGATATGGTGTATTATAGTCAGATAGTAATAGCGACCGGTAACCATCGCCGATGAAGTTTGTATTGTATCCCAGGTCAAACAAAAAATGTTTTCCGGGCGTGTATACCAAACGTGCCGTTGAATAGGTAAAGTCGAATCCTTTGTTCTTAAAATTTTTATACCTGTTTTGAAATGGAATTACGCCGGTTGCGTGGATAAAGCTGTCTACATAGCCGGGAAACCGGCCCTGGTTTTCGTACAGGTCTGTTTCAAAATAAAAATTGTCACTGATGTTTCCGCTGATCATGTAACCCCGCGTATTCATGAGCACCGTTTTGGTCTTGCCTTCGTGCTGATTTGCGGTTTCTGTAGGAATCCCACGTTTTGTGCCGCCTGCGTACAAATCGAGAACCACATCGCCGAAGAGATTAAAACCGGGTTCCTGCACTTGTATCAAATGATCTTCGAAAAATTTCCTGTAGAGCCAGGAACGATCACTTTTCGTGTAAGTTGAATCTGTATATAACACCGGCTTCCAGGCAGTATGCTGAAACGTGTCGTTATTATATAAAACAGATTGCTGTGTAAAACTATTTGTGACCCGAAGCACCGGCGTCTGTGCAAACAGCAAAGCGGCGGGCAACGAAAGAAAAAATGCACAGCAGAAAATTTGGAAAAAAATTTTCTTGATTCCGGTTTTCTTCTTGTGCATCCAGGTTTTCCTGTTTATTTGGTGCCGATAAAAATAAAGTAAAAGATTTGAATAAGATCGATTCCCTTGTGGCGCTGCTTATGCCGTAACAAAATTTTCAACCTGTGGTTTTGCAGCCTTCCTCATCTCACCTACGATCCAGTGATACGTCTCTTCAACCCCTGTTCTCAGCGGTTGCGAAGGAGCCCATCCCAGCTTTTGGCGTATTAATGCATTGTCAGAGTTCCTGCCTCTGACACCCGTAGGACCGGAAATATTTTTTACGCTTAGCTGCTTACCCGAAATGTCGATAACCATCCTGGCGAAATCGTTGATCGCGATCATTTCTTCTGAACCGATATTCACGGGCCCGCTAAAATCGCTCTCCATCAAGCGCCTCACCCCTTCCACACATTCATCGACAATTAAAAATGATCGCGTTTGTTTGCCATCGCCCCATATCTCGATCACGCCGCCATCAGGAGTTTCCGCCACCTTTCGGCAGATCGCCGCCGGCGCTTTTTCGCGGCCGCCGGTCCACGTACCTTTCGGACCGAAAATATTATGAAACCTGGCAACGCGCACCGCGATACCGTGATTACGCTGATAAGTAAGATACAAACGTTCACTAAACAATTTTTCCCAGCCGTATTCGCTGTCGGGTGCAGCGGGATAAGCAGAATCTTCTGAACATTTAGGGTTGTCCGGATCAAGCTGATTGTACTCCGGGTACATACATGCCGAAGAAGAATAAAATATTTTTTTGACTTTTTTTCGTTTCGCTTCCTCGAGGACATTGAGGTTTATCAGCGCGCTGTTGTGCATGATGGCTGCGTCGTTTTCGCCGGTAAAAACAAACCCGGCTCCGCCCATGTCAGCGGCAAGTTGGTAAATGTCATGCAGATCCGGAGTAACGACTTCTTCAACGACCTTCGGATCGCGCAGGTCGGCGATCACGAATTCGTCGGCATTGCCGTTGCCATATTCATTCGCTTTTAAGTCAACTCCTCTCACCCAATAACCTTCTTCTTTCAGGCGGTTAACAAGATGGCCACCGATAAAACCACCAGCTCCGCAAACAAGTGTTTTTCCTTTCATAGATGATATTGCTGTTTTATTTAAGTGCGCAAAATATTTATTATTCTTTTAATAATCACTATAATCCTCAGCTTTCTCAACAATAAAAACGGTCAGCAATTAATCTGCGTTTACTCTTCCGCAAATAAACCTTATCCTTATCATAAAACCTACGGCTTTCGGTTCGGCAATTGTAATACAACAAGTTATTTTTTGCATACAGGATTTTTTCTTTCATTTGTAAAAATCAGCATGCATCAAACAGGAACACCGCAATTCTTCAACTAATAAATTACCGTGACAATATCCAATACCGGCCTTGTTGATCCGATTGAAAAGACCCTGGTTAAGAAGAAGAAAGATCGCATCATGATAGCGTGGGTAGCGTACCAAAGAAGGGTTGAATCGTTGTCCAAATATTGTGATCTCAACGTATACTATATCCATTATAAATGGGAAGAGAAATCTAAACTGTATAAGCCATTATCCTATATTTTTAAAATTGTTCAAACAGCAATTACACTTTTTAGGACGAACGCGAAAATCGTTTTCATCCAGCTTCCGCCTACGTTTCCGTTATATATATTGGTATTCTACTGCTGGCTTAAAAAAGCGGTTTATATATCAGACTGTCATAACACCACATTTTATGACGGCCCATGGATAAAATTTCCCTTCGCAAAGAAGATGTTGCGAAACTCCGCGGTTGTGCTGGTCCACAATGAAGACATTCAGGAAAAAATAAAGGATTGGGGATTTCCGTACATGCTCCTTAGGGATCCTATACCGCAAATGAACGTGAATGAAAACATTCACAGCGTTGGTGGCATCAATATCAAAGAAGACAAATACGTCATATTTCCGGGCAGTTTTGGCACCGATGAGCCGTTAGAGGAACTTTTCAATGCGATGAGGCTATGCCCCGATGTGCTGTTCGCCTGCACATGGTTCAGCGAAAAGCTTAGTAAAGAACAGCAGAAAACGCTTCCGGCGAACCTGCGGCTGACGGGTTTCCTCGACGAACAAACTTTCACTGCACTTTATGCGAACGCAGCAGCGGCGATCGTTTTAACTACGCGTGAAGGCACACAACCCAGCGGAGCCGCAGAAGCTGTGTCACTATGCGTTCCGCTCATAATCTCTGATATTGCCACCACCAGAAGGCTTTACAGTGAAGCAGGTGTATTTGTAAAAAGTAACAGTAATTCAATTGCAGAGGGGGTAAATTATGCTTTGAGCAACCAGGACATGTTGCGATCGCAGGTGCGGCGTTTAAAAGAAAAGCTGGGTAGTGAAAACAACGACCAGTTGATCAGATTTCAACAACGACTGGAGCAACTGGAACAGAATTTAGACTGACGTTTTTTCCTGACACTTCCAGCGCGACAGGTCCACTTGCAATAATTGCTCGAGTTCAGCTATGTCTTCTTTGAAAATGTTGTAAGCAAATTTTCTGTCGCTTGCCGTAAGTTTTGCCTTACTTCCTTCAGCTGAAGACTTCGTAAACATCGCTGCAAGTACTTTGTCTCGCAGAGACTTTGGTATTACGGAAATTATTTTCGAAAATCTTTTTCCTTTCCGCTTCACACGGCCGAACGATTTTACTTTTCCCGTCTTATGCGTGTTATGCTCCTCGGTGTTTTTGATGACGTAATTTTCATCCACTTCCAAAAATGCAAAAATGGATCGGATAGTGTCCTCAAAATGAATTTTTAAAGACTCCAGGAAAATAATTTTTACCTGCGAAGGATCAAAAAACTTGTAGTAGTGTTTAAGGTTGAATGCATATAAGCTTCCTTCGATATACAGCCGGTACCCCACTTCATCCATTTTGTAGTGGTCCTTGTTTTTTTGCCACTGCTGTGTGTCGGGCTCAGTCAGAAATTTCATCTGTTCTCTTTGCTGCAGGTTTGCCTTGAGTGCTTCCTGGAAAGACAATTTCTCGGTACCATTGCCGACACGCATATTCCACCCTGAAAATGCGCGCTCAACAGGGTTACGCAGGCAAAAAATAAATTTCATTTCCGGGTTGAACCTGTAGATACGTTCCGTTACAAACGGAAACGCGAAGTATCCGGGCGTGGCTTCGCCGGCAACTTTTTGACCGTTAACACCAGAAAAATAATTGCTGACGTAGTAATCTGTTCCTTTATCGTAATGCTCGCTGAAGAAACGTGTTTGCTTCACCGGCGACATGAATATTTCCGGGTGCTGATTCAAATAAAAATACAATGAAGTAGACGCACATTTTGGGGGACCACCTATAAGAAAATTTGGAACTGTCATCGCTGATCATTTAATTCTACCTGCTTCAATTTTTTTAAACCGCAACTTTTTTCGCTTCCGGGTTCCAGTATGAAAAATCTGCGTCGAGCATGCTTTCAAGCTCCGCAACGTCGTCTTTAAAAAACTCCCAGTACCTTACACGTTGTTCCATCGTAAGCTTTGGTGGCGGTTTTTTGAGTGAATGTTTCAACTTGTTCTTCACTGATTTTGGTACTGCATCAATTATCGCGCGGCCGGTCTTCAAACCAAAGACTTTATAAAAAACTTCGTTGATCGACCTGTCAAAATAAAAATTTACCGACTCTTTGTTCGGTACCACGAAGTTGGGATCCACGCCGAGGAAAGAAAAAATATCTGACAGCGTTGGATCTAGATTTTTATAAATGTCTTCGAAGCGGATGATCTTTATTTGTCCTGGTTTAAAATACCTGTAATAGAGTTTTAGCATTTGCGCGTATTCACCGGCAATGATCGACGTGATCTCCAGCGGAGCAAATTTTGCATTCGGATTATTTTCGATCCAAAATTCTTCAGCTCCTGGTCCTGCAAGCGTTTCTTTCATCTGGTTATACATGCGCTTACTTTTTTCCATCACGGCGTCAAAAGGAAGCCGTTCACGGCCGAGCCCGGTAGCCATCAGCCAACTTGAAAAAGCCCGTTCGACCGGGTTACGAAGGCAAAGCAGCAGTTTGGCGTTCGGGTAATGTTTATGGATCCTTTCAGCGACGTAAGGAAGAAAACAATAAGTGGGCGTGGTCTCGCCCAACACCTGGTCTTTTTGTGCGCCTTCAAAAAACTGCGCGTAAAAATCCATTCCCTTGCTGTAGTGCAAACTGAAAAAACCCGTTTCTTTTTTTGTAGACGCAAATATTTGAGGATGCTGCCCCAAATAAAAGTGCACCGACGAAGATGCACACTTGAACGAACCGATAAAAATAAAATCAGGCATAGTTTAAACCTTCACAGGTTAAGAGTTATTCCATTATTTTAAATACCCGTATTTCCTTAGATACGGAAAACAGATCAGGTTGATGAATGTTTTATCCTTTGCCGACAAAATACTTTCATCCCTTGGCTTGACTTGTATAGGCTTGTTCCACCAGTCTCCCTCCGCGATCTTTCCATGATCCTGCTGCTGATACAAGGAAAGCAGATCGACTTTCTGCACGCCAAGCCTGTCGAGTATTTCATTTATATACGATGCAGGGTCCTTAATGAAATCCTCATACTTAAAAAAAATGAAGTTTTTCTTGTTCACGAACCTGACTCTCCAGTTTGACACAAACCATGCGATGATCGTGTGTAAACCATGATACTGCTTTCTTTTTTTGGATGATATCATTACATCAAAAGGGTGACGAACGATGTGCACATATAAACTATCCGGAAACTTTTTGGTAAGAAATCTGAGGTACTTGAAGTTCTGCGGCGTTTTATCACCCCAGATCCTTTTACCGGTGCTGTCCCGATATTCGATACACCAATTCCGCAGCAGATCATCTGAAGTTTTGCTGGCATTGTAGATCTTGCGCAAGGTTTCCCTCGAATATGCAAAGTCCTTTGCATCTCTTTCCGAAATGCGCATGAACTCATCGAAGGTGCCTGGAAATCTTTTAGATGCAACCTGCATGAACTTTATTTCCGGTCCAATCGCAATCTCCGGATGCGAATTAAGGATTACGCGAAGCAGTGAAGTACCTGAGCGTTTGTATCCGAGGATGATTATGCTGTCATAGCCCATTTTGAACAAGTGTTTTTTTTGCGGATGATGCATGAGCAGATTTGCTTTCCGTGTTCTTCCAGTATATCCGTTTTGCGATCCCCAATATTTCGTAGAGAATGAATGAAGAAACGCCCGGCTCTGGCGCATTCCAATCGGTCGGGAATGTATAGCCCCATTTTTTCATGAAGGGTGCAAAAACAAACACTGCTTTCTCTCTTATTTCTGCAGTGTAATATTTTGTGTAGTCGTCTTTCTCCGACGTTTTGTTCATTTGGGGAAGTTCGCGTGCGGGCTCGATCTGTAACCTTTTCAAAACCTCGCTAAAATCATTGCGCAGGTTTTCGAACCTGATGATGTAATCAAAATTCTTATGATCTGCGCTGCTCCAGTTATCGTATGGTAATTTGAAATACTTCTTAAAATACTGCTGGAAGCTAAGATCATTGTTTTTGATCTCGTCGTACAACCTCAAATTTTCGTCAGACAAAGTTCCACCATTTCTTCTCCATTCTGAAGGAGTTGTGTATCGTTGCTTATGATTGTTTTTGACCTTCAAAAATTCGCTTACAACCAGGTCCATCGGATGGCGGATGCCCGAAAAAACAAAATATTTTTTTTCTTCGTCGTTCGCGATCTTTAAAAACTCGCCGTACTTAGAATGCTTTCGTAAGATCTTTTCGCCGTCATAGAGATCACACAGCTCATTGCTGACCGCGGTCGAGCCGCTCAGCGGCAATTCAACGAAAACATATTTGTACTTATGAGATATAACCATTCTTCACCTTGATTAACATCCGCTCCTTAACATTGTTTGCGGTTTAAAAGCATAAACGGAAAATGCAGAAGATATATCAAACTCTTTGAAAAAAAATTTGTCTTCGGCCTTTTGATCTCCGTTTCCAATTTTATTTTTTTGTACAGCCTGATCCGGTTTGCACGAAAAATGTGGCCGGTACTAAGATCGTTTACATCTACGGTATCGGGCGCTGTTTTTAAAAGCTGCTGCACCCGGGCAAGCACCGCATTGGGACAACTGATCAGGTCTTCATAACGAAGCTTCATTTTCTTGCCTCTCCTTATCGTCATATACACAAAATTTGAAAGAACCGACACCACGAACAAATACAAATTCGCACCGAAAAAGCTTTTAGGTATTTGTTCAACGTTCTTCTTCATGAGTGCATTGATCGCATCAACCGGGTCGCGATAGAGGTAGAGATAATGCATGTCGAGCGCAGGGTTCTTATTCAGCCAGTATGCGCGCAAAGGATAATGAGATGAATCAACTATTACCGTACAGCCGGTCACTTTTCTTATCGAATTAAAGAGCTCTTCCGACAGCTTATGGAACTTCCTGATGATCGGCCGGTCCCGCGAACCGAAAAGAGCAGGCACCGTTGTGTGGAATTCCAACTGGTTCTCAAAATCAGTGTTGAAATAATCCTCGCGGTCGGGGATATTGACCGCGATCTTCTCCCAATACTTGATCGCATCTTCTCTTTCAGTGGGTACGCCTTTACTTTCTATCCATAGTTGCATTTCGCCTGCAAAAAAATATTCTTTTAAATTTCCTAAAACGATGCCCAATATCGTACTCCCGCTCCTCCCGATCCCCATTATGTAAAGCACTTTTGTTTTTTCCATTCAATCTTACTTAAAACGGCGCATTCGCTCTTGCGAAGCGGCGAAGTTCAGGCTTTCGATATTATCTTTTTAGATTTTTTTTCAAGGCGGAAAACTGCGTTATTCGGTTATTGCTGATCTTCCAGGAAGCCGGGGGCGGCATATAAGAAATCAGATCGCATGATAAAAGCTTTTACATAAGTTAAAGGCGCAAAATAAAGAATTAACCAATTCAAAAATTTGCGTAAAGATTTGTTTGATTTTGACCGAGCCAGCACCTAAGGATTATAAGATTTCTATTACCTTTGCCACCCCTGCCAATGAGCTAATCCTTGGCAATTAAGTGTATAATTTGCAGATGTTACCTGGTACGATACAGTCAGATAATTGGTAGTTGATAATCAGTCGCCAAAATATTAGTAAACGATGACGAACGGATATAAAACAGTATCTGTAATGGGGCTTACTGTATTTTCGGATAACCTGGTGAAAATCCCTATTGCCGGAGAGAAATGCCGGGTGATCAATTGCAGCATAAGTCCGAATAGCTACACCCTCGCCTTAAAAGACGCGGAGTTCAGGGATGCGCTTAAAAAAACGGATTTCCCGGTGCTCGACGGCGTATACTTTGCTTTAGCATCCATTTTACTGCAGGGAAAAAATATCAAGAAAAACCAGGGTCCGGAAGTTTACAGGCATTTTATCGCGCGGTTAAATGAAACGTCAGGGAAAGCATTTTTTCTTGGTTCGTCAGAAATGGTTTTGCAGAAGATAAAGGATAGGTTGGCGAAAGAATACCCAAACATTACGGTTGAAAGTTTTTCTCCCCCTTTTAAAAAAGAGTTTTCAAAAGAAGATAACGACGATATGGTGTCGCGAATAAACAAATTTAACCCCAACATTTTGTTTGTTGGGATGACGGCGCCAAAACAGGAAAAGTGGGCGGTGAAACACAGAGACCGACTCCATTGTAACCTGGTTGTCAGCATAGGAAATGTATTTGACTGGTACGCTGGAACTCAAAAAGAAATTCATCCGATCTTTTTCAAACTGCGCATTGCATGGCTGGTCAGAATTTTCCTGCGTCCTGAGATCCTCAAAAGAAATCTTGGAAATCAGATGCTGTTTTTCTGGCACCTGGTATTGGTATTTCTAAAAATAAAAAAAGAGCCGAAATGATAAAAGTCGCACTGATCGGTGCAGGAAAAATGGGTATTTCACATTTGAGTATTTTAGGAGCGCACCCGGATGTTAACGTTGTTGGAGTTTGCGATTCGTCAAAGATGGTCACAGATGCCATTGGTAAATACACCTCCTTCCCCGTTTTTTCTGACGCGGAAAAAATGATCGATAAGATACGGCCGGATGCGGTGTTCGTTGCAGTGCCCACGAAGTATCATTATACGCTTGCAAAAAGTTTTCTAAAGAATCGCATCCATGTTTTTGCAGAAAAGCCATTGTGCTTATCCCCTTCCGAAAGCGAAGAACTTGTAAAACTCGCTGCAGAAAATAAATGTGTGAACCAGGTTGGCTATCACAACAAATTCATAGGAACTTTTCAGCAAGTAAAACAAATCGTAAGCAATGGATACCTGGGCAACATCTATCATTTTACCGGTGAGGCTTACGGACCGGTCGTGGTAAAAAAGAAACAGGATACCTGGCGTTCTGATGCTTCTGAAGGAGGTGGTTGTTTGATGGATTATGCGGCTCATGTAATAGACCTCATCAACGATATTCTCAGCCCGGTCGAAAATTCAAAGGGCAGTTTCTTAAAGCAGGTGTATTCCACCGGCGTAGAAGATTCCGTTTATTCTCTCCTGGAGCTTTCCTCGAAAGTGACGGGCGTACTCTCAGTTAACTGGAGCGATGACACCTACCGCAAAATGTCAACATCGATAACGATACTGGGAACAAACGGAAAAATAATTTCTGATGCGAATGAACTCAAGGTCTTTTTCAAAGGATCGAATTTCCCGGAAGGATATTCCAAGGGCTGGAACGTAAAATATATAACTGAACTTACCGGGCCCGTCGATTTTTATTTGCGGGGCGAAGAATATTCTGCGCAGGTAGATTATTTCATTAAGGCGTGCCTAGGTAAAGTGCCCAATAACATCAATACGTTTCAAACGGCGTGGCAGACCGACAAGGCGATATCAATCATAAAAAACAGCTCAAAATAAGTCATGGAAAGAATTTTGTTTGGCGATAATCAATTTTTTGCAGTTAGCCACATCAGTGATGAAAAGTCGCGGGCGCAGTCAATAAAATTTAAGGATGACGAGGCGATCATCAGAACGCTCGATATAGCAAGAGAAGAAGGTATTAACACGTTTATGTGCACTACGCACGACCGCATTGGTAACATCTGCGACATCATAAGAGCCAATCCGCAAAAATATGAGCACTACAAAATTTTTCCGTGCATGCCTTATGCGCACAAGTATGCAAACGCAGTTACTGAATTGGGCATTGCAGGAGCTATGAAGCAATACGTACCGGGAAATTTCATAGGCTCATTGTTCAAAGGCGGGGTTGCTTTTTTGTCGAAGGATTATCTGTCCATCATGGAATTGATGATCGATGCCGAAATGAAAATGTTCAAAGGCATCAAGACACCGGTCATCTTTTTGCAAAACGTAGTCACTGACCTGTTGCTTGGATTGGGTGCGACGAGTGTTTTGAAAGCCTTTCATGATTACGTTGAAAAGAAATATGATGCCGAGGCCGGCTTTATCACGATGAACATGCCAATGCTTTTGGAAAAATTGGAAGAGGCAGGCATAGAGAACCCGATAATTTGCTCGTCGATAAATTCAGCCGGTTTTCGAATGTCCGGCGGAAAAGAATTATATGAGCAAACATTAAGAACGAAAAAATTAAGAGCGATCGCGATGCAGGTTTTGGGTGGCGGTGCAATCAATCCAAAAGAAGCAATCAAGTACGTTTGCTCGTTACCAAATATCTCGTCGATCTTATTCGGCGCATCTTCTAAGGCTAACATTGCGCAAACCACTCACCTGATAAGAGAGTTTGACAGCGACACCGTGTTA
>DASQJI010000001.1:0-1616 GCA_035631175.1 Parafilimonas sp. | reverse complement strand
ATTATGTTGATCAGCTGTCGATCAATAACGCAGGACAGACAATTACTGTGAAATATTCCAATTATAAAAAAACGGATTTTGGAAATCTGATGCCGTTCAAAGAGCAGATCATATCGCCGGAAGGTTCAGTCGACATCACCTTCAGTAAAGTCGAGATCAATAAACCTGTTGACCCCTCATTTTTCGACGAGCCGAAGAAACAATAGCGTTCAATTCCCGGAATGTTGGCATCAATTCTACATCGGTTGAAAACTTCCTGCAACGAAGAAGTCATCGTTTGATACGTTTGCTGAAGATTTGTGCATGAAAAATATTTTGGCATACGGCGATAATTATGATGTGCTTCGCGATTTCATCGCAAACCAAAATATTGCAGGAAAGATAAGGCTGGTGTACCTCGACCCTCCTTACGGGACTAAGCAGGAATTCACTTTTTCCGACGATCGATTTTCGACGATAAGCAGAATGAACGGAGGCAAGATTGCATACACGGACAACTTAACAGGAGAAGATTATCTTCAGTTTCTTTCAAGCCGTTTAATTCTCATTCGTGATCTGATGGCAAATGACGGAAGCATTTATCTGCATGTCGACAATAAGATGGGGCATTATGTAAAAGTCCTAATGGATAAGATATTCGGCCAACATAATTTCATTAATCATATTATCCGCATTAAGTGTAATCCAAAAAATTTCTCAAGGGCGGGCTACGGGAACATGACCGACATGATCCTCTTTTATTCAAAAACAAAAAAATACGTTTGGAACGAACCACGACAAAAGATCGAAATACCTGAGAATGATGCACGTTTTCGTTCTATTGCTTCCGACGGCAGAAGATATACAACAACGCCTTTGCACGCGCCCGGCGAAACCGCGAAAGGAGAAACCGGGAAGATATGGAAGGGCATGATGCCGCCAAAGGGAAGGCACTGGCGTTACACACCTGCCGTAATGGATGAGCTTGATGAAAAGGGTTTGATCGAATGGTCATCTACCGGTAACCCGCGCAAAAAAATTTACGCAGATGACGTGATGAAGGCAGGTGTAAAAATGCAGGACATCTGGTTATTTAAAGATCCGCAAAACCCCAAATATCCAACCGAAAAGAACCTGGAATTGCTCAAGACGATTATTAAGGCTTCGTCCAATCAGGATGATACGGTACTGGACGCTTTTGCGGGCTCCGGTACCACGCTCGTTGCCGCGCAGGACTTAAACCGTCGCTTTATTGGCATAGATGCATCTAATGCCGCCATCGATATCTGCAAGAAACGAGTATCCGATTTCGACTACCGCAGTGTGTAAAGCGGTTTTTTATATTTCCGCACTTCCAATCCATCCTCCATTTTTTAAATCTTTCACATTTCCTCATACTTGCGGTCAAAGCGGACATTCAATTTTTTGCGAAGAGCCACCGTTTGTCGCATCATTTCATGCGCTCGTCTCATTTGCTAAAAATCGCATTTACTGTTGAATAGTTTTGTGCCTCAGTTCAAAAACACGTGTATGAAAAAGGTTTTCCTCGCAACCGCTACTTTAATAATCTCTCTTAACATATTCGCGCAATTTCCTGGCGCTAATGGCGGAAAAAATCAGCCGCCGCCTGCGATAGG